>JAUNKR010000004.1 GCA_030532705.1 Peptostreptococcaceae bacterium | reverse complement strand
GAATAAGAATAAGAATATATATAATAATATATTTGGCGATTCCGCGCCAAAAGGCACGGAAAAAGAAATTGACGAAAAAGAGAAAACAGATACCGGTACAAGTCAAAAAGATATTGACGATTTCTTTGAGGCGGTATGGAGCGAATATCCGAACAAAAAAGGCAAGGCATCTGTATCGCCAAAAAGCAAAAAGGCATTGTTCAAGCTGGGCAAGGGAAAAATACTGCGAGCAATAGCGCGGTACAAGGAGTATGTCGCATCAGAGCATGAACGCGGATTTGATTTGCAATACCAGCACGGCAGCAGATTCTTTAATTCGGGGTATTTGGATTATCTTGATCAAGCATCAACGACGCCGGATGATCGGGCAGCGCCTGCAGAAAAGCCTACGGACAATATCATCCCATTTAGCCCGGTGACTACATCAGAAGATCCGAAGCGTGAACGGTACACGGAAACAGGCGAGCGGATATTGACCATGAAGGAATGGGAGGAGCAATTGGAGGCGGAGCGGATTGCTAAAAAAAGAGCGGCGCTAATGGCGGAGGGAATCGATCCCGACGATTTGCCATTTGATATTTAGCGGGAGGCGAAAGAAATGACTAGAGCGGAGGAGCTGAAACGGCAGCTGGGCGAGCGAGCAAGGCAGATCATTCTTGATGGGTTAGGCCAGCAGGAAGTCGGCGGGAAGATCAAGTGCCCGATACACAATGAGCAACATCCATCCATGAGCTGGTATCGGGATGCTTTATGTTATCGATGCCACGCATGCGAGGCGACATTGGACATTTATCGGTATTACACGGACATGGAGCATAAGACATTCCCGGAGGCCTTGCAGGAGGTCGAGCGGTTGCTCGGAGTGGAAAGCTATGCACCACAGCCAATGACATCGCAGCCGAAAAGATACGTTTTGCCGAATATCGACATGCAGGATCTAAGCGAGGCGGCACGGCACTATATGCATCGCCGGAAGATCACCGACGAAACGCTCCGACATTTCGGGATCAAACAAAGGCATTGGGCGAATCAGGATGTGTATGTATTCCCATACCACAACGAAAAAGGCGTACTGGAGTATGTAACATATCGCGGGATTGGAAAAGGCGCGATAAAAGGCGGATGCGAGAAAAACACAAAGCCGATTTTATTCGGGATGCCGGGCATTGATAAGAGCAAGCCGGTGGTGATCACGGAGGGACAGATCGATTGCATGAGTGTTTGGCAATCAGGATATACCAACGTGGTGTCAGTGCCCAATGGATCAAATAACTTCGAATGGATCAACACTTGCTGGGATTGGCTGCAAGATATCGCCGAGATCATCGTACTGGCCGACAATGACGAGCCGGGACTCAAGATGGCGAATAATATCAAATCTCGGCTGAAAAACGTAAAAATCGCGACATATATCGAGCGAAAGGATGCAAATGAGGTTTTGTATCACGAGGGACCCGAGGCGGTATTATCGCCGATCCTGATGGCAATCAATGCGATGCCGGAGGGGATGCTCGATCTTGCGGATCAGGCATTCAAAAGCAAAAAAGGCGATGTGGTTGAAACCATCGAGACAGGCTTTAGGGACTATGACCAAGCTGTTGAGGATTGGAAATTGGGCGAGATTACGGTCGTATTTGGGCGAAACGGAGAGGGCAAATCGACTTTTATTTCGCAGGTGATCGGGAATTGCATCGAGCAGGACAATCGAGTGTTTTTGTACTCGGGCGAAATGAGCGATAACAAAATCCAAGATTGGCTTTATCGGCAATTGGTTGGTAATAAATCAAAACATTTGCAGACGATCGAGAGCAAATATGGGAGCAAAAAAGAAGTGCGGCCACAGACGATCGAAAAGATCCAAAATTGGCATCGCGGGAAATTGTTCTTGTACGATCGGAGTGTAAAAGAGCTTGCCGGCAACCTTGAAAAATTTTTTGAGATCGCCGAGTATGCGGTGAAGCGGTACGGCGTGAAATTGGTCGTAATCGATAACCTGATGGCGATTTTGGAGGAGAATGCGGACAGCTTATTTTCAGACCAGGCAAACTTTGTCCAACGATGCAAATATTTTGCGATCACGAACAATTGCCATGTGGTGCTATTAGCACACCCAAATAAGGTCAAAGCAGAGATCAAAAAGGCGGAGAGCAATTTGGAAAAGACCGATATTTCGGGGAGCAATAACATTGCTAACAAAGCCGACAACATCATCGGGATTGAGCGGATATGGGGGGAACATCAAGAATTTGATGCGGTGATCAGCTCGCTAAAAGATCGAGAGAGTGGACAGCGTAAGCGGTTTTTATATAAATTCAGCCGCGAAACATTGCGATTTTATAATGCGGCAACACCGGAGGAAGTGTTTTATAGCTGGGATGATAGCGAGCCGGAATATCTGCAAGTGGAAATGGATGCGGATTGTCCGTTTTGATAGATTGGAGGATAAATTGAAAAATGTCTTAAAGTATCCAGGAAGCAAGACAAGAATTGCTGACTGGATTTGCAAATATATTCCGCCGCACGAAGTATATCTTGAACTATTCTTCGGCGGTGGAGCAGTGTTCTTCAACAAAGAGCCGGCAAGAATAGAAACTATAAACGACCTTTCACGAGAAGTCGTTAACTATTTCAAGGTTTTAAGAGAATATCCGGAAGAATTTATCAAAATGATAGAACTAACACCATACAGCCGAGATGAATATAATTTGGCGTTTGAGCCAACCGACGACCCAATTGAAAAGGCAAGGAGGTTTGCGGTGCGATGTTCTCAGGGGTTTGGAGCTTCGAACAAATATAAAAACGGATTCAGGAGCGGCATTGGTAAATCGTCACCGTTTCCCCCAAAATTTTGGAATCAATTTCCGGATGTTTTAAGGGAGGCGAGTGAGAGACTGAAAAGCGCTCAAATCGAAAATCAAGATGCACTACGCTTAATAGAAAGATACAACAAAGAAGAGGTTTTTATATATGCGGATCCACCTTATTTGCTCAATACTCGGAAAGCTTATTTGTATGAACACGAGATGACCGATGAGCAGCATATTGAATTGCTGAACAAATTGCGTGACTTCCAAGGGAAAGTAATGATTTCAGGGTACGACAATGAGCTTTACAATCAATTATTAGTTGGATGGTATAAAGCGCAAACAAATGCTGTCGCGGAATTCGCGGTAAAGAGAGTAGAGACGATTTGGATGAACTATGACTTGTCTTCACAATTGACTATGGAGGATGTATGGACGAGTTGAAAACATTGCTCAAAAGATTTTGGAAAGCCGATGTATTTTTCGCAAAAGCAATGCCGGCAGATGCGGAAAAACAAATCGAGAATTACAATAAGCTGCTGGTGGCAATTCGCGATGAAATAAATCGATTGAATATACCGCCGGAGCAACTTGAAATAATGATAAAGGAGGCAAAAATATGATTGCGTTGATACCAAATGCATTATACGAGATACGAAGCCCAAGAAAGCAGGGGCAGAATAAAGAACGAGAAAAAGATGCGGTTTTTGTCCGCACTTACAAATACAGATATTTGCGAACGGTCGGCAATGTGGCATTGTTCTGTCACGAACAAGGAAAATATATTGAATCATTCAGAGTTCTGGATATTCAGAATCAAATGCTGACCGTAAAACTAGCGGGATAGGAGGCTGTAAATGAATTATAGTATCACGATACCAGGTGAGCCAATCGCCAAAGCGCGCCCGCGCGTATGCGGAAACATCGCCTATACACCAGCAAAAACGAAGAACTATGAAACGCTCATTAAGGAGATCTATTGGGGGAAACATGGCCAAACAATCGAACAGATGGATGGAATGCTGCGGATGCATATTCGGGCTTACTTCCCAATACCGAGATCAAAGAGCAAAAAGGTGCAGGAGCAAATGCACACAAATGCGATCAGGCCGATTAAGCGCCCGGATATTGATAACATCGTCAAATCCGTTTCGGATGCGCTGAATAAGGTCGCATATACGGACGACAGCCAAATCGTGGAGGTGGTAGCGGGCAAATATTATGCGCACAATCCGAGGGTGGAAATTGTAATCGAAAAAATAGGAGAATAGAGGAGCAAAATGAAACATTGGATAAGAGAAATAGCACCAAAAGGCCAAATGCAAAATAAAGGGAAAACCGACTGGTTCAGCAATCTGGACAAATGCTTTAGGCAGGGCAGAAAATATTGCGTTCTCGCTCGCCAAATAAAAACGCAGTGGGGGATTGTGGAGCATATATGCATACGAAATGCCGAAAGTACAGACATCCCATGGGCTGAAAAACAGCGAATCAAAAATGAATTGTATGGCGAAAATCGAATTGCAATAGAGGTTTATCCATCAAAAGACCGCTTGGTTGATTCGGTGAATATGTATCACTTATGGATAATGCCGGAGGGTTTTGAAATGCCATTTGGGATCCATGAGAATGATAAACCATGCGAACATGTAGATAGAGAGGCGTAATATGTGTAACTGTAATAGCAAATTAAGACCTTGTAAATTTAAGGAATTCAATCGTTACGACAAAACGTTGACAGATGGCGAGGGAATGTTTCATCAGTGGGGAGTTGATTATGAAAATTGTGAGGGAAATACGGGGAACTATTCCGTCGGGATTGTCGAAAAAGCAGATGGAACCGTTGTGCTGATCCCTGCTGAATGGATTCAATTTACAGTCAAGGAGGCGAAATAATGAATGTTTGCATTTTAATCGGCAGACTGACAAAGGATCCGGAGCTGCGATATACACAATCCGGCACCGCAGTCGCAAGTTTCTCGATGGCGGTTGATCGACAATTTACCGGCAAGGACGGGCAGAAGCAAGTGGATTTTTTCAATGTCGTTGCTTGGGGAAAGCAGGGCGAGAATGTGGCGAATTATCTAACCAAGGGAAAGCAAGTCGCCGTAAAAGGCAGCATCCAAAATCGCTCATACGAAACGCAAAGCGGCGAAAAGCGATATATCACGGAGATTGTGGCGGAAAATGTGCAATTCTTGGGAAGTAAGGGCGACGGTGGCGGTGGAAATCAAGCCGGCGGATTTGAGCCCGAATATCGCGAGTTGGAAGATGACGACACACCGTTCTAAATTTGACTTATTCGGGAATCCCGAACAACTGAAAGGAGATCGTATGCATGAAATAAAGCGCTTGTTCGGATTGATCATGGACGAATATTTCGCGCAAATCAGCGGATCAAAAGGCAATGCTACCGGCAACAATGTCGGGAGCATATCAAGAAAAGGATTCGTGATCACCGAGAATATGCGGAGGAATATCCGAGCGCTTGCGGCTAAATCAATGCAATGCGATGCTTATCGGCAAGGGCAAGAAAGAATGGCGGGATATATGGCGGAGATTAGGCAAAAAGATCCGGTGGATGGGCTTAGAGGCCTATTTGCTGCGGCGGTCATATCTCCGCACTATATCCACAATATGGCATTTGTGATTATGGCGATGCCGATCATCGCGCAGAAATTGGAACAAGAATAAAGGGGAATAAAAATGCAAGAATTAACAGAGCAAATCAAACAGTGGGCAACTGATCGGATGCTGCACACGGCGGATCCGACAAAACAAATGCTGAAATTGATGGAGGAAGTCGGAGAGCTGGCGCAAGGCATGGCAAAGCAGGATCGTGGGCTGGTCTACGATGCAATTGGCGATGTGTATGTGGTATTGACGATCTTGGCGATGCAATTAGGGCTTGAGATCGAAGATTGTGTATATACGGCATACAAGGAGATCAAGGACCGCAGGGGCAAGATGGTCGATGGCGTATTTGTCAAGGAAGAAGATTTGAAATAAGCAGGAGGGTGATCATGACGATAAGAGAAGAATTGAACGAAATGAGAGAGCTGGATCGGCGAGTGGCAGCGCTTGGCGTTATGATTGCCGATTTGATCAATTCGCTGCCAGCAATGGACTATTCCGATATTCGAGTTCAAGCAAGCAAGACATGTGGGGATTTGTCGGGCGTGGTGGCAAAAATAGACGAATACAGAAGTGAGTTGGATGCGGAAGTCGATAAATGGATTGAGAAAAAAAGAAAGCTGGGAAAAGAGATTTCTAGTATTTTAAGCGGAAAAGAATTACAGGTCATATTGCTGCGGTATTTTTGCTCGGGGTACACGTGGGAGCGGATCGCAAAAGAAATGAATTACAGTCTGCGGCAAGTAAAAAGGTTTCACAATCAGGCATTATCTCGATTGGGTCGCAAAGATGGCACACTATGGCACGCTCAAATATGATATTATTGTATTGTAAAAATGTGCCTCTAAATTATCGAGCTGAAGGTTCTCGGATGAAAAGAATCATACTGTGTTTTCAGCGCCTCCTTTCTAAATTTATTAATCGACAAAAAGAGCTTGTGGATGGGCTCTTTTTGTTTTTATGAAAATATTTTTTAAAACCCCTTGACTTTTGGAACTCAGAAGTATATAATATAATTACAGTAAGTCAAAAACTTACGAGTTGAGCAAGAGAAAGGAGAGCAAGATGGACGAGATGACGAACAGTGAAATGGTGTTGTTGATCAAAATGATCCTTCAAATCATTAAAGATACGGATGACAAAGAAGAATTGATCAAAAAAATAGAAGCTCTACTACAGAAATAGTAAAGCTTCAGCACCAAAACAAAGTTGAGGGTCTTGCTCCCCTCTCCTTTGTTCCATCATATCAAAAGAGCAGGAGAAAGGCAAGGGGTATTATCGAAAAAGAAAAAAAGAAAATGGGCAGACCGACGGATCATCCGCTCACTGTGGACATAAAAGTTAGGATTACTGAAGAATTGAACGAAAAACTTGTAAAGTATGCAAAAAAACAAGACATAACAAGAGCGGAAGCAATTCGACGGAGCATAGAACTAACGCTAAAAGACGAAAAATAATTTTTTATAGCAAAGGGGTTTAATTTATGATTGATTTCAAGAACGCTAAGTTTTTCAAATTAAGCAAAGGGAAAATTGGAGATTTTGAAAAACTGCTGCTCCCGTTATTTGTTGAAGATGAAGTGATTATCGAATCCTTTAAGGGTATGCGCGATGGAGTTGTCTTTACTAATAAAAGGCTAATTGCAATAAATGTGCAGGGGTTTACAGGCTCAAAGAAAGATTTCACATCAATACCTTACTCAAAGATACAGCTGTTTTCGGTTGAAACTGCGGGAACGTTTGATATGGATAGCGAGTTGGTTTTGTATCTGAGCGGAGCAGGCGCAATCAAATTCGAGTTTACGCATGATTCGAATGTTGCTGAGATTTGCAAAATCATTAGCGAAAGAATTTTTTAGAAAAAAATAGAGTGTTGCAACGCTACCAACGACCACAACACTCTAAATCCCGAAAGAAGTATCTTTCTATATCCATTATACCATAGAATTGTACTTCTTTCAAATCGAAAGGAGCAGAAAAATGGAACTGGTAAAAATTGAAAACAACAAAGATCACGGTTTAGTGGTAAGTAGTCGAGTAATCGCGGAGCGATTAGGAAGATTACACAAAGATGTACTTGCAGGCATTGATATTATAGCAAAGTCGAGTACGGCGGAAATTTCCGCCCTATTCATTCAGAGCAGATACAAGGCGAAAAATGGCAAAATGAACCGTGAATATCTACTGACGAAAGACGGCTTTACGCTTTATATGTTTAACATTCAAGGTTATGTTGATTTTAAGATGGCATATATTAACCGATTTAATGAGATGGAAAAAGCGTTGAATGAAAGAGTGTTGCCATCACCACAAAAGAACGAAATCGAACAATTGACCTTTTTCCCGAAAACATATAATGGAAAGCCTGTAATGGCGGTGCATGATTTACGCTTAATCACCAAAAAGAACCAAATAACGATTGACAGTTTCTTAATTGACAACGGCTTTGCTCGTTGCCTATTGATTGGCGAGGAGCTGGAGCAATACAAGAAAGAAAATCCGTGGGTGAGTAAATACACTTCGAACTTGTATTTGTTGCCGTATGACGTGGTTCGGGCAGTGCTTCGTAAAATGGGATTTTGGGAATTGTATCAACCACAAGTAGATGAGTATTTCTTTTCATCGGGAGCGGAGAAACAACTTTGTGTTAGTTCTTCAATCGTCAGCGAAGATACGTATGAAAATCTAAATGTGGTACTGAGTATGATGTCATTGATATTGGCTTCAAAAAAACCGATTGACAATCAGCGTCGCACTTTGGTAACAGTGGAAAAGTTTTTGATTGATTTGAGAGAGGAACTCAGATAATTTAAAAGGCACCCAAGCGGTGCTTTTTTAATGCGCAAAAGGAGGTGGTGTATTCTGAAATTGACATTAAAACAAAAGAAGTTTGCTGATGAATACATCATCGGCGGAAATGCGACGGAAGCGGCGATCAAGGCGGGATATAGCAAAAGAACGGCGAATCGAATTGCGACTGAAAACTTGTCAAAACCTGTCATTAAGTCGTATTTAGAAGAACGACTGAAAGAATTGGACGATGCAAAAATTGCTGACCAAAAGGAAGTCATGGAGCGATTGACGCGATTTGGGCGACGTGAGGAGGCTGAGCATATTGTCGTAATGTGTGATAAGGCGAAATTTGGAGAGGACGGAAAGTTTTTAGGCATCGAGAAATATCCGAAGATTGTCCCAATCCCGACACCGAGCAAAGACGCGATAAAAGCGCTGGAGCTTCTTGGTAAGAGGTATCGGATTTTCACAGACCGTTCGGAAGTGGATGAGGAGCAGCTTGAGAAACTGGATGCGATATTGGGGGCGATTGACGATGCAGCTAAGTCCTAAGCAAAAGGAATTTTGGAACAACTGTCAGGCTCGATGGAATATAAAGACCGGAGCAACAAGGTCGGGTAAAACTTATTTGGATTATTACATTATTCCGAAGCGTATTAGAGAATGTTCCGGTGCGGGGTTGGTCGTTTTGCTTGGCAATACGCAATCAACAATTGAGCGAAATATATTGGAGCCGATGCGCAATATTTGGGGGAGTGCATTGGTCGGAACGATAAGCAGCAATAACAAGGCAAAGTTATTCGGAAAAGAAGTTCACATTATCGGAGCGGATAAGAAAAATCAGGTGGCAAGGATACAGGGAGCGGGTATTGAGTATGCTTATGGGGACGAGGTAACCACATGGTCTCAGGAAGTATTTCAAATGCTGAAATCACGACTGGATAAGCCGAACAGTTGCTTTGATGGTACTTGTAATCCCGACAATCCGACACATTGGTTTAAGGAGTTTTTGGACAGCGATGCGAATATTTATCATCAGCATTATACCATCGACGATAATCCATTTTTGACGCCTGAGTTTGTGACATCGCTAAAGCAGGAGTATTATGGCACAGTTTATTATAATCGCTTTATATTGGGTCAATGGACAAGAGCAGAGGGAGCGATTTATAAATTGTTTGCAGGCAATCCGCAGCAATATTTTCTAGGCTTGGAGGATGTTAAGAAAAAGAGATTTCAGCTGATAACGGCGGGAGTAGACTTTGGCGGAAATAAGTCGAAACACGCTTTCGTTTGTTCGGGAATAACAATTGATGGAGAAATTGTTATTCTTGTTTCGGAGAGGCATGACGCTGACACAGACCCGGAAGAATTGAATGGGTTATTTGTTGATTTTGTCAAAAGGGTGTTGGACATGTATCAGAATATTGATTGTGTTTATTGTGATAGCGCGGAAAAAGTTTTGATACGCGGATTTCGGACAGCCTTAGAAAGGCAAAAAATAAGTATTCCAATTCGGGATGCTCAAAAAATAGAAGTGGTAGATAGAATAAGACTTGTTGCAGGCTTGATTGCTCGGAACAAGTTTTTTTATACTCAAAATTCAAGTACGCTCAAAGACGCTTTAGTTAATGCGGTTTGGGATGAATCAAAAGATAAAACAACAAGGCTTGATGACGGTACCAGCGATATTGATACTTTAGACGCTATGGAATACAGCATTGAGCGTTATGTGAGAAAGTTGGTGAGTATATAGTGTTTGGGAAATTGCTGCAGGCAATCAGAAAGGTGGTGAGCAAGCTGCTCGGCAAAGAAAATATTCAAAAGGCGATGAATGTGGAGGTGCTTGTTTCCTCCAAAATGAGCGCCAAAATTGACAAATGGACGCGGATGTATGAGGATAATCCGCCGTGGATGGATAAAGATAACGGCGTAAAGTCGATTGGATTACCGTCCACGATTGCGTCGGAGTTGGCGCGATTAGTAACGCTCGAAATGAAATCAGAAATCACCGGGAGCGGACGAGCGGATGCGCTGAATGAGTTCTATCAAAAATTGATGGCGCAAATCCGAACAGAAACGGAGTATGCTTGCGCAAAGGGTGGTTTGGTATTCAAGCCTTATATATTGGGCGACAAAATCGCGGTCGATTGTATTCAGGCGGACAATATGTTTCCGGTTGAGTTCATCGATGGCGAATTGGTGTCGTGTGTATTTACCGACAAGGCGGTCATCGGCAAAGCGACATATACACGGTTGGAGTTCCATTCGTGGCAAGATGGGCAGTATTCGATCGTCAATAAAGCGTTTATGAATGAGTTTGGTAATGGCGAATTAGGCGTCGAAGTATCGCTTAAAAAGGTGCCGAAATGGGCGGATATTGATCCGGAGGTTACGATCGGCAATCTATCCCGTCCGCTGTTTTCTTATTTCCGGATGCCATTAGCAAATACGGTGGACAGTAAAAGCGACATCGGCATCGGCGTTTCGGTGTATTCTAAGGCCGAAAATCTCATCAAGGATGCAGACGAACAATGGGCGCGAATTCTGTGGGAGTTTGCAGGCTCGGAATTGGCGATTGACGCGGACGCAACGGCACTTAAGGGTGTGGGGGCGAATGCAGAGTTGCCAAAGCATAGCGAAAGATTGTTCCGAAAGCTTGACTTGCAGGGCAAAAATGGCGATTTTTATTCGGTGTTCTCGCCGGATATTCGTGACAGTTCGCTTTTCAATGGCTTCAACAGGATATTGCGCCAAATAGAATTTAACTGCGGCTTGGCGTATGGAACATTATCCGAGGTAAACGAAACGGCAAAGACGGCGACGGAGATTAAAACGAGCCGCCAGCGAAGTTATTCGACAGTGGCGGACATTCAAAAGGCATTGCAAATTGCGCTTGAAAATTTGATTGTTTCGATGGATGAGCTTTGCTCACTTTATGAAATCGCTCCAAATGGCGAGTATGAGGTTTCGTTCGAGTTTGACGATAGTCTGATTGTCGATAGCGGAACAGACCAAGCGATCATGCTGCAGGAGGTCGGCGCGGGTATCATCAAGCCGGAAATCTATTTGATGAAGCGATACGGATTGACCCAGGAGCAATGCAAGGAATGGATGCCAAATGCCGACGCAAAGAAAGAGCCCGACGATGTAGAGGAGGAATAGCATGTTGACGCCTGATGAATTAAAGGTCGCTCCGGATAACATTGTGGCTTTGTATCAGCAGCTCGAAGATGACATCATCGCGGATATTGCACGGCGATTGGAAAAGGCGGGAGAAATAACCGGCTCGGCGGAGTGGCAAATATATATGCTCACCGAAATGGGCAAAGACTTGGATGACATCAAAAGCAAGATTGCCGAAGTAAACCGCAAAAGTAAATCGGAAGTGGAGAATCTTTTTGATGAGGCGATTGCTCGGAGTGTCGGGCGTGATAATTTGTTATTTCAGCAAGCGGGCAAAAGCACTTTGGATTTGGCGAAGAACGCGGGCATGCAACAATTTATTGCGGCGAATGCGGAAAAGACGGTGGGCGATTTGAAGAACCTCACGAAGTCGTTAGGCTTTAAGGATGGTAAGCAATTCAAACCGATCGCACGATTTTACCAAGATACTTTGAATTATGCGCAATTTCAAGTGGCATCAGGGGCGTTCTCTTACCAACAAGCGATCAAAATAGCGACGGCGAAGATGGTGGAGAGTGGTATTCGGGTAGTCGATTATGAAAGCGGCGTTTCGACGAGGGTCGATGTGGCGGTTCGGCGGGCAACGCTGACGGGCATCAATCAAACAGCGGCTCAAATTACGATGATGCAGCTGGGCGAGCTGGGCGGCGAATATGTCGAAGTAACGGCGCATGCAGGAGCGCGGCCAGATCATCAGGTATGGCAGGGCAAGGTGTATCATGTGGGCGGCGATGTCAAAGGCTATTCAGATTTTGAAGAAAGTACCGGATACGGAACGGGCGAGGGGCTTTGTGGTTGGAATTGTCGGCACAATTTCCATCCGTTCTTTCCTGGTATTTCGGAGCGCAATTATACCGATCAAGAGCTGGAGAATATCGACCCACCCCCGATTGAATACAATGGCAAAACATACACGCATTACGAGGCAACGCAGAAGCAGCGCCAAATCGAACGAGCGATCCGCAAAACAAAGCAAGAGATGATCGCTTATGATGCGGCGCGGCTAAAAGATGACTTCACTTTTTCGGCGGTCAAATTGCAGCGTCAAAAGGAATTGTATCGCGATTTTAGCACCAAAGCGGGATTGAGAACAAAAGACGAACGGCATCAGCTATTTGGGTTTGGTAAAGGTACAAGTCAGAAGAGCGTACATGTGGCAAAGAGGAAGTCGGTTGAAAAAACCTCAATTAAAGAGTATAATGTTCCTAAGAAAATGCCTTCAAAGATAAGTGCTGTTAGAAAAGAGTGTTCAGATAATGGAATAGAATACAATAGTATAAGCAAAAGCCTTGTGCATCGCACAACGGATGAAATTGTTGCACTATTGGGTGGTGGAGATAGGACGAAAGGATCTTGTGCTTCTGTGGCTTTTGCGTATGCGGGAAATAAAGCAGGGTATGATGTTTTAGATTTCAGGGGTGGGTTGAGCCAGGAGCTTTTCTCCCGAACTAAAACTATCGAGCGCTTGGCAAATTTGGATAAAGTAGAAAGTTTTATCGTAAAAGATAAAAACGACTTTAATGCTGTTTTGAAATTGATCCAGAATGTAAAGCCGGGAAAGGAGTATTTTTTGGCCACTGGATCACATGCAGCTATTATTCGCAAAGTTGGGACTGGCTTTGAGTTTTTAGAATTACAGACAGAAACGAAAAATGGGTTCAATGTGCTAACAAACAGGGCATTAAAAAGCAGGTTCGGTTGCAAGAAATCTCACTCTGTTATGGGCTTCAAATATGAGAAAAAGAATATATTGATAGATATAGAATCTTTGGGGCAGAATGATGAGTTTAAAAGGATTTTAGGTTATATCAATACAGATATAAACAAACAATTAAAAGGAGTTGGCGGCGGTGCTAAGTGATTTTTTTAAGCAAAATGATGATGATATGATATATTGGGTTGAAGATTTAGAAAGTGTCGGACATCATTTGTTCAGTTTCGACAAGAAGAAAATATATAATTTATTTGAAGATTATCCGCACAATTTAACAGCTGAAGAAAAAGAGGTATTTGACCGCGAGAATCCGTATTGGGCAGATTATTTTAAGGACAGAAGCCCAAAATAATGGGCTTTCTACGGGGGATATATGGATAATTTCAAAGTCATTTATAAAATATTGACCACGCTTGAATCCTCGATGGATTACGAACGGGTGGACTTGGAACGAATAAGCTGTGAAGCTTTAGGTGTATCGGAGGAGCGACGTAATAGGCTTTTGAAGATGCTTGATGATGCAGGATATATTTCCGGTGTTTCTGTTCGCAAATATGCAGACGGAGAGGTAATGTTGATGCTGAATAATCTCGACATTACGCTGAAAGGGTTGGAGTATTTGGCAGAAAACAGTCTGATGAGAAAGGCGTACAATGCGGCAAAAGGGATCGTTGATTTAATACCTTAAATGTCAACTGTCAACTAATCGTTGACAATTCAAGTGGTTATCGACTAATAGTTGACGACCAATCCAATCAATCGACTTTGGGCAATAGTCGTTAAACAGGTCTATTTTTTATGTCAAAATTCGCTCTCTCCGGCGTTAATGGAGATAGGTGCCGCGGCTCGTTACACGCGAAAAACAACGAAATGCACCGAGAAAGGATAAACGATGAAACGAGAATTTTTGAAAGAAATGGGCTTGCCGGATGATCAGATCGATAAGATTATGGCCGAAAATGGCAAGGACATTCAGGCAGAACAGGATAAAATCACCGCAAAGCAATCCGAAGTGGACAAGTTAAGCGCGCAACTATCGGATGCGAATGAGCAGGTAAAGGCGTTCAAAGATATGAATGTCGATGAAATTAAGACAAAGGCGAAAGAGTTCGAGGAAAAGTTCAATCAATCTCAAGCAGAGCTGAAAGAAGCAAGAGAAAATGCGATGATGGATAAGGTACTCGGTGGGCTCAATGCGCACGATGTCGATGTGGTAAAAGGATTGATCAAAAGGGATCAGCTTGTTTTTAAGGATGATAAGATTGTTGGCTTGGACGAGCAGATCAAGGCCTTAAAAGAGAGCAAAGGATTTTTGTTCAAAGACGATGATGGCGGCGAAAAAAAGCCGACCTTTACATCAAAAACAGGCGGTTCTGCACCAAAGATCACAAAGGAAGAGTTCTCAAAAATGGGATACTTCGATCGGGTAAAATTAAAAAATGATGATGAGGCTCTATA
The DNA here is from genome assembly GCA_030532705.1 of Peptostreptococcaceae bacterium. Taxonomy (GTDB): domain Bacteria; phylum Bacillota; class Clostridia; order Peptostreptococcales; family Filifactoraceae; genus JAUNKE01. The sequence goes on along the minus strand of JAUNKR010000004.1, from coordinate 57,583 downwards.
CAATGAGCTAATGAAGGGAGAATAATATGGCAGCAGGAGTTACTAAATTGGCAAATGTGGTAGATCCACAAGTATTTGCGGATATGGTTGAAGCGGAGCTTAAGAAAAAAATCAAGCTTGCACCGTTGGCGGATGTAGACGATACGCTTGTCGGCGTTCCTGGATCAGAATTGACCGTTCCAAAATGGTCTTATATCGGTGATGCGACTGATGTTGCGGAGGGTGAAGCAATCCCTATTGAGCAACTCGGCAAGACCGAATTCAAAATGAAAGTAAAAAAAGCTGGAAAAGGTGTTGAAATTACCGACGAAGCTCTATTGTCCGGATATGGCGATCCGTTGGGCGAAGGTACTCGTCAATTGGCGCTTGCTATCGCAAGCAAAATCGATGATGAGTTTGTTACCGCTTTGGCGACTGCAACTCAAACATCGGCGGTTACCGGTGGCTTGACTGTTGATAATCTTGAAAAGGCGCTTGCGGTATTCGATGATGAGGACGATGAGGCGGTTGTATTGGTATGTAATCCGGCAAATGCATCAGAGCTTCGAATGGATGCGGGCAAAAATTGGCTGCAAGGATCGGAAATCGGCGCAGATCGCTTGATCAAGGGCGCATTTGGAGAGATCTTGAATACTCAGGTCGTAAGAACAAGAAGGGTGGCAAAAAACACCGCTTATCTTATTAAGGCGGGCGCTCTTAAATTGACGTTGAAGCGAGATATTGAGGTTGAAACCGATCGCGATATCGTGAAGAAAACAACTGTCGTTACAGCGGACAAGCATTATGGTGCTTATCTATACAATGACAAGTTGGCGGTAAAAGTAACCATCAGTTAGGAGGTTGTTATGCTATTAAGGCGGTACCACAAAAAAGTGGAACAATCTGAGCCGGTATCAGAAAAGTCAAATCTTGAAGATCTATCGGTCAAAGACCTAAGAGCGCAAGCGAAAGAAAAGGGCGTTGAGGGCTATGCGAAGATGGACAAGGGCGAGCTGCTCAAAGCATTAAGGGAGCCGGCAGAATAGGCGGTGGCTTATGAATTATGATTTTTATGTTAATCAGTACGGGGGTTCTTTAATCCCCGAAGCTGATTTCAAACGGCTGTCGAACAAGGCAAAAGCTGGGATTGATTATTTTACCTTTGGGCGCATCGATTGGGGCAAAGCGGATGACAATATCAAGATGTGTCTTTGTGAAATGGCCGAGGTTTTACATCAGGCGGAGGAACTTGTCAAAGGCGGCATCGTGTCGTCGGAAACGGTGGGGCAATACAAGGTGAGCTATGATACGGATGCAAATTCTATTTTGGCGATGAGCAATCAAAGCCGAATGAATAAGATTGTGGCGAAATATCTTGTTCATACAGGCCTGATGTATCGAGGTAATTGATATGTTTAACGATACAGTTACGATTTATAACAAGGTTTATGACAAATCCGTCGGCTATGACAAATATATCCGGACAGTCATCAAGGGCGTTCATTTCGAAGAACGAAAGGGCGCGAATGTAATTAAGTCGGGAATGGAGCAGGCGGATGGTGTTTTTATTGCAATACCCTATTCAGCGCCGCAAAAGGTGTTTTTAGATGCGAAAGCATACGAAAGGGCAAACAATAAGGCGGAGTTCTTTACATTGCGAAGTGGCGATTTGGTGGTGCATGGTGAATGCGAAAAAGACATTGATAGCCTGAAAGAGTTTCAAAAGGCGCAAGAGTATTACACTATAACAAGCGTGGACTTCTACGGCTTCGGTAGTCCGAAGATGCAGCATTGGGAGGTGGGGGCAAAATGAGAATGAAAACAAGTCTTGTCTTTGACATCAAAAAAGCGATAAAGAAGCGCGGACTATACAGAGGCAGCCGAGTACAGAAATTCATTGACAGCGAGGTAATTCGACGAATGGATCCGTACACGCCGATGGATAGCGGGACCTTGAAGGGCGCGGCAATAAAAGACCATACAGTTATCGGCAGTGGAGTAATCAAGCAAAAAACGCCATACGCAAGGCGCCAATACTACGAGCACAAGGGCAACGGCAGGCGTGGCCGTAAATGGTTCGAGCGGATGAAAGCCGACCACAAAGACAGTATCTTAAAAGGTGCAGAGATGATTGCAAAGCGAGGTGAGTAATGGTAATGGTGATGGAGCAAATCAAAAAATATTTGGCATCGTGTCCGCTCTTGGCCGATGGTCGCATCAATATCGATTATCTTGGCATTGAGGTCGGCAAATTGTCCATCAATAGCGAGCCTGCTGACCCAATCATCAAAGAGTATGTGGACGGTGGAAGCTTGCGACAAGTTGTTTTTGTATTGGCGAGCTGTCAAGAATACGGCGACGATATCCGGATGCAGATAGAAAATAGCGGGTTCTTTGAGCGCTTCCAAGAATGGCTCGACGAGCAAAATCGGATGGACAATTTGCCGGAGCTGGACAATGCAAAAGCGCACTCAATTGAGGCGCTGACAAGTGGTTATTTATTCGATAATGAAAGTGATCAAGCGCGATACCAAATTCAGTGCCGCTTGGTTTATTACAAGGATTAAAAGGAGGATACGATGTCATTAGATATTGTAAAACGCCATGAAAAAGTGGCTTTTATGGAAGTTAAAACGAAAAGTTTGGGAACGAAGATCGTCCGAATGAAAGGATTTACAGCTTTATCCACAAAATCAAACACAAAAGAGTATGCGAGACAGTATGTGGACGAGCCGTTCGAAACAACGGATGTTGTTGGTATTTCAGTGTCGCAAGACTTCGAATTTGACCAAGCGAAGGGGCACGATGTGTCCGAATTCTTGGTTGATATCATCGAGGGCGAAAAGCTCGGAGCGGATGCGATCGTCAACATCATTCAAGTTGATTTTACAAAACCAGTTGCCAGTGAGGACGGATATTTTCATGCAGTGAAGCGTGCGTTCTCGGTTGTAGCGGATAGCCGTGGCGATGGAACGGATGCTTATAAGTATTCCGGAACTTTTAAGGTTGCGGGAGACAGAATTGCGGGAAAGGCGAACACTTCGGACAAATGGGAAACAATCACTTTTACGGAGGTGTAGAATGAGGAAATTTGAGTTTAGGGATAGCTCGGCGAAATTGGACATCGCTGGGCTTCAATTCTCGGTCGAGCTTGGCGATGGATTGCTGATTGCGAAGGCAAAAAATATCCAGGATCGGGCGATGGGATATGAAGCGAAAATGAAATCGCTCGGCGCATCAAACGATCCGGATGCAGTGCAAAAGATCGTGGATGAGGTTTGCTCATTCGTTTACGAGGCAGTGGATGAATTGCTTGGCGAGGGAGCGTATGAGAGCATATTCAACGGACGTTCTAAGAATATGTATGATCATATTGATTTGTTAGAATTCTTGGTTGGGTCCTTGACAGATGAAATGGAGAAGTTTAAGGCACAATATGGCTCAAAGTACAGCCCAAAGCGAATTGATATCCCGGCAGAAGAAGAAACAGAAAAGCCTGCAAAGGGTAAAAAATGATTTTGGTGGATGCCTTGCCGCTTAGTGTTGAGCTCGGCGGCGAGGAGTACCCGATAAATACAGACTTCCGTTATTGGATCCTATTCGAACAAATGATGAAGGATCGGGAGTTGGACGACTTCCAAAAAATGGCGCAGGCGATTGATTTGTTTTTTGGAAATGACGGCGGCTCGGACTGTGATTTGCAAGAAACAATGGATGCGATATTGTGGTTTTATTCTTGCGGGAAGATCGGCGGCAATGGTAAAAGTAGCGGATCAAACAAGCGCCAAGAGATTTACGATTACGAGGCGGACGAGGACTATATTTTTGCCGCATTTTTGGATCAATACGGCATTGATTTGACGATTGACCGATTGCATTGGTGGAAATTCCGGGCATTGTTCAAGGCGCTCAAATCCGACAATGAAATCGTCAAAATAATGGGGTATCGGGCGATGGAAATATCGTCGGATATGCCAAAGGAACAACAGAAATTCTATCGCGAAATGAAGGAGTTGTATCGGCTGGAAGATGGCCGAACAGTAGAAGAAAAAGAGCAAGATTTCAATGAGAGCTTTTCGGCTTTATTTTAGATGTCAATACTCCCGCCGCAGCAATGCCGGACATGTTCCGATGCGGGAGCTTTTTATATATGCGCTCAAGTGGGCGCTTTTTTAATGCCACAAAGGAGGTGGAACAATGGCAGATGGTAGTTTGATTTTTGAGACGTTGCTTGATCCTACAGGATTTAAAAAGGGGGCAGTGGCGCTTGGGCGCATAAGTGCAAAAGCTGCAGGGTTGGCGACTGCGGCCTTATCGGCTTTTAGTGTCTATGCGGCAAAGGCGGGCGCTGATTTTGGCGCTGCGATGTCTGAGGTGCAGGCTATTTCTGGCGCAACGGCCGATGATATGGCGCGACTGACGGAGCTCGCAAAGAAAATGGGCGCGACAACTAAATTTAGCGCATCCGAATCGGCAGAGGCTCTTAAGTATATGGCAATGGCCGGATGGGATACCGAGAAAATGCTTGCGGGTTTGCCGGGTGTTATGAACTTAGCAGCCGCATCCGGAGAAAATCTCGGGACCGTATCGGACATTTTGACCGATGCCATGACCGCTTTCGGTTTGGCGGCGGATAAATCAGGGCATTTTGCGGATGTATTAGCGCAAACATCGAGTAAGGCAAATACTAATGTCGCACTACTTGGCGAATCATTTAAGTATGTCGCGCCGTTGGCGGGGGCGCTTGGCTATTCTGCGGAGGATACCGCTGTCGCACTCGGTTTGATGGCCAACGCTGGGATCAAAGGATCTCAAGCCGGTACCGCATTGAGGGCCGCTCTTACTCGATTAGTAAAGCCAACGAAACAGGTACAGGAAGGCTTTGATCTTGTTGGAATTAGTGCGCAGGAATTGCAAGGCTTATCATTGAGAGAAACAATGGATAAGCTAAGGAGTAGTTTTGGAGCGCTAACGCAAGAGCAACAAGCACAAGCTGCAGCGATGATCTTCGGGCAAGAGGCAATGTCTGGGATGCTTGCGATCATCAATGCAAGCGATGCGGATTTCAAGAATCTGATCCAAAATATTGATAATGCCACAGGATCAGCCGAGCGGATGGCAAAGGTAATGCAGGACAATCTTGCCGGCGATATAACGATCATGAAGTCGGCGCTGGAAGGGTTGGGGCTTGCTTTTTATGAAGGGATCGATAATCCTCTCCGTGAGGTCGTGCAGAATGCCACTGGGTATCTGGGCGATCTTACAAACTCTTTTAAGTCGGCAGAGCAGTTAAAAAAAGAACTCATGGCGAGCGGTCTAGATGCTGATCAAGCTCAGTTTGAACTCGATCAATCTGGATTGGCGAATGCCGTGGGTGGATTCGAAGGCTTTTTTAATAAAATTGGCGATGTATTGGCTCGAATGATTGGCGATGTGGCGTCGTATGCGCCTAAGTTATTACAGGCGGGCGTTGATCTATTGCAATCCCTAATCAATGGGATCATGCAAAATAAAGATCAGATCATCAGTGGAATCATGGAAACATTGTCCGTTTTGGTGGTCGGCGTCGGGGAATTTCTGCCGACATTGATCGATGCGGGTGTTGGATTGATATCAGCATTGGCGGACAGCTTGACGCAGGATCCGGGCGCAATGGCGCAAAAAGGGATTGAACTATTAATAGGCATTGCCGATTCGATCATCGCAAATATCCCGGTATTAGCGGCGGCAGGGCTTCAATTATTGCTTGGATTGGCGCAAGGTATCGCCGCCAATTTGCCGCTACTGATTGCAGAGGTGCCACGAATCATCAACGAGTTCTCTTCGGCGATCTATGGGCTTATCCCGCAGATATTATCAACGGGTCTCCAAATCATCGTGGCATTGGGGCAAGGGCTAATAGAGGCGATCCCGACACTGATCGCAAACATCCCGCAAATCATTATGGCGATCGTTAATGCCATTACATTATTTAACTGGGCATCGGTCGGGGAAAATGTAATCACGAAGTTTGGATCGGGGATGAAAAGCCTTGCCGGATCTCTAAAAAATACGGCGGTCAATCTTGCAAACTCTGTTACGGGCGGGCTAAAAACATTGATCACGAGCGCGCCACAGGTTGCAAGAAATGGAATGACAAGTCTGATAAATGGGCTGAAATCATTTGCGGGGGCGTTAAAAAACAACGCAACCCAAACAATGCAATCCGCAGTACAAGGTTTTTTGAAAATCATCCCACAATTGCCAAGAATCGGAATTGACATGATCAAAGGGATTGTAAAAGGAATTGCGAATTCTGCGGGTTTGCTGGTGGATAAAATGACCGAATTGGCAAAGAGCGCATGGGAAACGGTAAAGAATTTCTTTGGGATCAAATCGCCATCGCGATTGATGAAAGATACCGTCGGGAAGCCGATCGTACAAGGAATTGCGGTCGGAATTAAGGCGGAGCAGCAGAAGCTAAACGATAGCATTATCTCAATGTCAGAGGAAGCGCTCGAAATCGCCATGAATAAGGCGGGCAATTACGAGGAAATCGGCAAGATCTACTCCGACAAGATGGCGAAAGGTATCAAAAAATCGGCGGATCTGTCTATTGATGCGGTGAAAGCCTTGGTCAATAATTCCGTTTTGGCATTGGCGGGCAACAATAAAAAAGCCAAGTCGGAATATGTAAGAGCCGGCAAGGAGATCTCAACGGCATACGCCAAAGCGATCAAAGGCGGCATTGCAAAAGTACAAGAGGAAATAAGCGCAGAGGTGCAAAGGATCACGCAGGAAGCGCAGCAGCAATACGATGATATTATCGCCAAAAAAGACGATATGGAGCGCAAATTGGCGGGACTGGGCGAGCTTTTTACGATCGACCAAGAAAGCGGAAATGCGGTTATTGAGAATATCAACAATCAAATTGATGCCATCAAGCGATATGATGAAGTATTGACCAGTCTGAAATCCAAAGGCGCCGGCGATGATTTCTTGAATGAGGTAACAAAATTAGGCGTAAGCGAGGGCACAAAGTTCGGCGAAGCGCTACTGAAATTATCGGACGACCAATTCAAGAGCTATCAAGCAAATTGGGCGGAAAAACAAAAGCTGGCGAAAGAAGTGGCGATGAAGTTCTATAAAGATCAGCTTGATGCTCTTCAATCTGATTTCGTCAATAAGCTGGATAGTACGCTTAAATCGGTACCGAATACCGTCAAAAATGTGGGCGTAAATGCAATTGAGGGCATGATTCGGGGAATGGACAGTCGAAAACAGGGGGCAATCAATAAGGCTCGCGAAATCGCAGATGCGGTAATTTCAGAAATGCAAAGAGCCATGGATATTCACTCGCCGTCTAGGGTCATGCGCGACTTAATCGGAAAGAATATTGTCCGCGGAATCGAGGTCGGAATAACCGACGAACAACGCAATATGGTTGCTCGGATGCGCTCGGCGGTTGAGAATGCAAAGGAGGAGATGTCAGCGGTAGTATCGGCAAAAACAAATGTCGGAAGCAGAACGCAGACGATTACAAATAATAATGACAACGGCGTACAGCAAACCGTCAATTTCTATCAGCCGGTCAAGTCGGCAATTGAGAATGCGCGGGAAATGAAACGGGCGGCAAAGGAGTTGGCTTATGGGTGCTAAAAAAATCTATTTGGAGTTATCCACAGAGAAAGACAAGTTGATAATGGGCAGTAATTCGGATTTTGGAGTTACCGCCTATAAAGGCTTTGAGGCATCGGAATATCAAATTTCGTACAAGCTCAGCGCTCAAATCGACACATCGACCGTTACCGCTCGAAAAGTATTACCAAGGGAAATCACAATTGAGGCAGAGTGCAAGGACATCCTGAAGGGTAAAGTGATGTCCTTTTTCAATCCGAAAACATCCGGGAGATTGGTTGTCGAGCTGAATGGTAACAAGCGGTGGATCGCTTATGAGGTTAAATCATTTAAGATCAAGCAAGCGACACTCTATGAGCCGATCGCGTTCATCGTGACATTATTTTGCGCGCAGCCGTTCTTTCTCGATATGGACGATTTCGGAAAGGACATCGCAGCATCGCAGGAACTTTTTGCGTTTCCTTTTGTGTGGCTGATGGGGCGTGATTTTACAACGGATTATCGTCAATTTTCTACTAATTTCCTTGTGGTCAATGGCGGCGATGTGCCGACCGGTATGAAGTTCGAGTATTACGCAAAGGACAATGTCGTCAATCCGGCGATGCGCTTGGATGATGGAACATATATTCGAGTTTTGACAACGATGAAAAAAGGCGATTTATTGGAAATTAATACCAATCCGGGAGAAAAGGCAATCTATCTTAATAGCACAAACATTACGAACCGAATGGACAGGACAAGCAATTTTATCGGCTTAAAGGTGGGGCAGAACATTTTGACATACACAGCCGATTCGGGCTATTTGCATTTGAGCGTGCGGCTTTTCTATCGTCCGATGTATTTGGGGGTGTAACATGGTTGAATTATTTATCATGGACAAAGACTTCCAAATCCTGCGGGTGATGGATGATTTCACATCGCTCAGATGGAATCCGCGGTTCTTTGGCGTGGGCGATTGGCAAATCGAATGCAGTATCAAATATTTTGATGATTTATTGCGAGCAAAATATATCGGCCGCAATGGCGATAATGAAACGGGCGTTATTGAGATGGATATGCTGCAAAAAGACGAGGTCGGCGCCAAGAGTATCCTTGTAAGGGGGAAAATGCTCAAGCAGCTTTTGGATGACCGAGCGGTCGAGCGGCAAACCAATTTCAACAACAAGACGGTCGAGGATGTTATTTTGTCGCTAATCGAAGCGCATTTCATCAATAATAAGCCGTTCAATCGCTTCGAGGTCAAACGGACGGGCGAAGTAACAAAGCGCATCACGACGCAAATAACGGGCGGTTCGGTGCTTGAAAGAATAATGAAGATTGAGGAAGAACAAGGGGTCGCTTGTATCGTGGAATACGATGCAGTACGCGACAAGATTATCTGCTCGGTCAAACAAGGCGTCAATCATTCCCAAGACCAACAAACAAATGATTGGGTCGTTTTCTCCGAGGATTTGGAGAATGTATTTGATTATGAATACACCAAGGTGCGCCAAACTAAAAATTTTGCCTATGTAGCCGGAGCGGGCGAGGGTCAAGACCGAATTATTCAAACGGTCGATATTCGCAAATCAGGCGACGAATTAAAGGAATTGTATGTCGATGCACGAGACTTGCAAGAAACCGACGATAATGGCAGCCCGATACCAAGAGCGCAATATTTGAAGAATTTGGAACAACGCGGCAAAGAAAAATTGGCGGAATATGCGGAGGTACAGGAGATTGAAGCAAAGGTCGCAACGGATGGATTGCTCAAGTATAAAGAGCATTACCACTTGGGCGACTTCGTGGATTTTGTGGATAATTCCCGCGGCCTCAATGCGACGCTTCGGGTGGTAGGCGTTAATGAGGAAATAGAGAACGGCGAACGGCGGATGGAGCTGATTTTTGGCAAAGAACGCCTCAGCTTAAAAGAAACAATAAAGAGGGAGGTAAATTGATATGAATGCATTTCCTTTTCAGTCCAACTTTGTGAAGATGGACGAGCATGGAAATCCAATCTACGACCGAGCAATCGGTGCGGAGTTTTTTCGCGGGATGTGGAAGTTGTTCTTTATTGATGGAGTTTTTTCCAATCCGTCAAGCAACTTCCAAGTGATGGCTCATTCGGGGATGACAGTGCGAGTTAAGCCGGGGACGTGCTTCGTGCAGGGCGTAACGGGTATAGAGATCAACAATACCGATCTTCGGATCGACAATGCAGAGGAATTGACAACAAGGACGGATTTGATCGTTCTGCGGGCTGATTTCACGCAAAACAGAAGATTGTCCGTCGAAATCAAGAAGAATACAACGACGCTCCGACGTGATGCGGATGTTTGGGAGTTGCAATTGGCGAAAATAACAATCCCACCACGAGCGACGCAGATCCGGCAGCAAGATATCACAGATACAAGGCTTAATACGGCGGTATGTGGCATTGTAAGTCATCAGGTCACAAAAATTGATACATCAACTTTGTTCAATCAAGTTCAGGCGTATCTCGATCAAAAAAAGATTGATTGGAATCAGCAACAAACCAATCAACAAAGCGAATGGCAAAGCCAAATGCAAACGCAGCAACAAGAATTCGAACAACAAAAACAATTGATAAATGCGTGGTATGAAGGGATCCAAGCGGATATCGCAACACTCAAAACATTTGTCTTTGACAACTGGTTGGATCTTCCGGGGGCTAAATATACATCAACAAAAAGTAGCTCCGGCGTATGGACGACAACGATCGTTGTGGCGGGGAAAAAAGTTGCGGAAAAGATAGAGCAGCCCAAGAACTCGCAAGGCAAATTTGTGACCACGATCAAACTCTATCAAAAAGACGGATCTGGGATACTAAAACAAGTAACAAGCACAGAGTATAAAAATGCATCGGGTCAATGGATTGTTGATGTAGTGTAAGGAGGGAAATATGGCAGTAAGTGGAGCAGACGTTGAAAAAATAAAAGAAGGAATCGGGTACGGAATCCCCCCAAAGAATGCAGAGAATTTGATCGCAACAGGATTTGGGGGCAAGGCACAATTGAGCTGGACGATTGGCGATACTGAAATAAATGGGCAAGTGATATGTACGCTAAAAGGATGTATGATCCGGAAGAAACAAGGGTCAGCACCACAATCTCTTGAGGATGGCACGCTTGTCGCTACTCTCAATAAAGAACAGACAATGAGCTATTCAGAAGCTCCATACGAAGATCCTCAATCCATCGGGACATCGAGCGATTGGTATTATCGATTGTTCTTTTATTCCGATCACGATGTTTTTAATCTGGATGATCGGAATATTGTCAAAGTGCGAGGGACTTCAAGAGTTAAGGTATGGGGGTTTAGGCAAGACTTTTCAAATCTTAATCCGGATTCTCAAATAACATACATTGAGGATAATGTGGGATTCACGCCAGCAAATCATTCTGTAGCTAACTCTATGACAAATGGAAGTTGGAACAATTGGGAATGGATGCAGGACAATTTACCTTATGGTGTAAGTTTTACAACTGGGAAGTCGATTGGAGCATTAAAGAAAACCCAAACAAGTGTATTTGAAGATGGAAGAGCAACACAATTTGATGGACTTAGGATGGGTTATTTTGCATGGATTCCTAAAATGTATTGGAAGGAAAGTTATTCCGGAAAAACAAGAACTGTGAAATTTTCATTGACTAACAGACAGCCAGGAACAACAGATTTTAAGCTGCCAGATTTTTTTAGAAATCAAAATGGCGAAGAATTAGAAGGGATGTGGTTGCCAATTTTCCCGGCGGGAAACATAGGAAATTGGTCAGCCCATGCAAGTTATTACGCATATTCTACCGCCAATAATAGGATAGCTATCCCATTTGGGAGCACAAGTAATTCAGGAGGATTTGCCCCACAAAGCGGAGTTGCCAATGCGAGAGCTTTTGTGAATGATCTAAGGGCTATGGCAGGAGAAAGGTTTTGTTTGCTTGGAGGTTCATTCTTTTGCTTTATGCGGGATATATTTTATTTAATATACAAAACGACAAATTTATCAGCAAAATATGGTTCTGGTCTTGATTGGGGTTTTGATTATGGGAGCGGAATAAGCGGTTTTGTTCAGCCAAATAACTCATACTTAGAGGGGAGATTTTCACCAAGCACATATGCATTTTATTCAAGGATTTTCAATGGATTCGGTAAAGCATTATTCGATCCTTATGTGTATTTTGATGCCGAAAATTCTTGGGCTACTTGGAAAGGCTGGGTCGGGAATTTCCCAGAATATGAGTTAGATGATACCCTGGTAAAACAAAAATATAAACTGACAGGACTTACACACCAAGGAGGAAATGGCAATTTATATCATTTAGCGGAAATGGGGTTTGTAGATGGGTTTGGTTCGATAGTAAAGAAAAGTACAGTTGGTAATGCTTCCGCGACAACGGGGTTATGTGCTTGCGGTTCATTTTATTCATCAAGAGGATATGCACACTGGAGAATAAATAAGGAGGATGTAACAAAAAATAATTTATGTTCAATCAATACAATTTCAAATAATACTGCAGGCATTGTTGTTTGTTCGTTTTTTCCGCCGGTTGGCTATAAACCAAATTAAAAAGGAAGGTGATTAAGCATGGTTTTTTGGAAAGATATAACAAATGAAAAACCTCCAGCATTTCAGCAGTTAAACGACCATGAATGGATGTGGCGAACAAAAATCACACACATCCCAAAAGACGAAGCCAATGGCATCCCTGAATCGTGGGAATCAATGGCGACGATCATAACGAATGAGCAAAAAGAAGAACTGGAGCTCGGGGTAGAAAAGCCGGAGAACAAAAAGAATTTAGAAAATCAGGAAGCACTAAAGGCAAGGGTTAATGAAATCGAAAATGCAAACCTACAATTCCAAATGGAATGGGATGCGCGATTAACCGACCTTGAAATGAGCTTGAAAGGAGGTGAATAGGATGACATACAAAAGATGTAAAAAGTGCATCGAGCGCAAGCTGTACGAAAGTAAAGCCGACATGATGGACAAGCTGGATACGTTCTTGCTTGGCGATCGCATCACAAAAGAGCAGTACGATGAGCTTGTTGAGCTGCTCAATCAAAAAGAACAGGCAAATGCCTAAATGGTAACGGAGCTGACAGGCTTTTTTTGTTGGTATTTTGCACACGAGCGGGGGCAACCTCGCTCTTTTTTAGGATGAAGAAAAGAAGGAGGGGAAATGAGCGAAGAAAATGGAAGCTGCACGGCGCGGCACGAGATCGTTATGGATCGCATCAATCGAAATGAAACAAGGTTGAATCGATTTTCAGAGCGACTTGATGAGGTTGAGAAAAAGCAATCGGCATTTGAAGTGCGAATCGATAATCTAATCCATTCCATCGAAAACCTCAATAAAGCGCTCTGGTGGGCGCTGGGGTTAGGGGCGACGGCAATGATTGGCTTTTTTATCAGGGCAATCGAAAGGGGGCTTTAGGATGCGACTAAGCAAAGAGGAAGTGGAAATGGTGCAGATGCATCGCGCCAAAACGAACAAATACAAAAAGCGGTTTGAATTCAGCAAAGTGATGCTCGTGTATGTGACGTTTTTTGTAACAGCGCTGACGGCTTTTTCAGCATACATCATCTGGGAGACCAAAGACACATCAGCTCTGTCTTATCTCATCCCGGCATGGTTCGGAGAATTCGGAATCGCAACTGGTTTTTACTACAACAAAGCCAAAGCTGAAAACTTGAAAAAAATGGGACTTGCAGAAAGAGAGGTAATCGAAGATGAAACAAGAAATATTTGAAATCGTGAAGTTGGTTTTACAGGTACTTTTAGCGATCGTTACGTTGATCGCCATCCCTGCATTGCGGGCGGTGTATAACAGGAATACGACCGAAAAGCAGCGTGCGGAGCTTGAGTTTTGGGCGAAATTTGCCGTCAAATGGGCAGAGGAAATATATAAGCAAAGAGGCGCAGGAGCGCTCAAAAAAGCCGAGGTTATTAAGTATTTGCGAGCGATCGGCTTTACCATTGATGAGGCGCAGCTTAATGTCCTTATTGATATGATAGTGGATGAATTTAACAAAAACGGATGGAATATATTAGAAAAGCAAAAGGAGTGATCCAATGTTGGAAGTAATCAAAAATCTGGTACCGCCGGCCAGGTATAAATTAAAGTGTCCGAATCCGATGCAGCCGAAATACATTGTGGTTCATAATACGGCTAACGATGCATCAGCAAAAAATGAGATTGCTTACATGATTCGAAATGAAAAACCGACTGGATTTCATTTTGCCATCGATGACCGAGAAATTGTTCAGGGCATCCCGGAGGATCGCAATGCATGGCACGCGGGGGACGGTGCCGGAAAAGGGAATATGACAGGGATCGGCATCGAGATCTGTTATTCCAAATCCGGAGGAGCGAGATTTGACGCTGCCGAACGATTGGCGGTAAAATTTATAGTCCAGAAGCTCAAAGAATACAATTGGAGTATTGATCGAGTAATCAGGCACTTTGATTGCTCAGGCAAAAACTGTCCGCATCGCACGATGGAAAAAGGCTGGGATCGCTTTTTGGATATGATCCGGGCGGAGATGGAAGGAGAGGATCAGGAAGTGGTAAAAGAAATAAAAATGAAAATAAATGGCAGATTGGTCAAGGTGCAGACGATCGAAAAGGACGGAAACAACTTTGTGAAGTTGCAAGATCTCAGGCTGAATGGGCTTGACGTGAAATATGACAACAAAGAAAAGATCGCTGAGATCAATTTTGCGAGATGAAATGTCGAAGGGTAGACCCGAAGGTCTACCCTTTAAATTTTTTTTATTACTATTATATAAGGAAGAGACACAAAAATTTTGGTGTTCGAATATTCTTGTGTTCGAATTGAATGGGTTTGGTGCACCAGAAGGGACTCGAACCCCTGACACGTGGCTTCGAAGGCCACTGCTCTATCCATCTGAGCTACTGGTGCAGTAAAATACTTTATAAATATATCATAAGGCGCGTATTTTTTCAAGGATAAATCGCCTATTTTTTGAATAAGTGGAGAAGGAGATCGCGAACCTGCGATCCGTGCGAGACAAAAATCTTTTGGATCCTCGGCTAAACAGCGTGGATTTGATCGAAAAGTAAGAAGGCGGATGAAGATTTTGGCTCGATCACTCTTCGAAAGACAGGCTTGGCTCGATCATTCAGTGCGATCGGGGATCGTGAGCTGTCCGAGGATCTCTTTGCTGTCCAGGTCATAGACAAAGACCGTGCCATTTTCAATGACGGCACAGGATCTGGAACCGTCACGGGGAAGAGAGGTGCTGCCGGGATTTAGGATCAGAATCTCTCCGTCGGTATCGAGTTCTTTGACATGGCTATGTCCGTAGCAGATGATATCGGCTCCGAGCTCTTTTGCCTTCCAGATCATCTGCATCGGCGAATAATGATGTCCATGGGTCACAAAGAATTTGTAGCCTCCGATCTTGATCAATCGATAAGGGGAGGAAAGCTCATGCCCCAATAAGCGCGCATGCTCTGCCGTATCGCCATTGCCTCGGACGATAAAGATATGCTTGAGCGAGCGGATCCTTTGTGCCAATGCAATGACAGGATCCTCGTCGATAAAACGGGAGTAGGTCGGCAAAACATCGCCGCAGTGGATGATATAGTCGGCATTTCCGATAATCTCCATCGCCTGCTCAAAGCAGGCAAGATTGCCATGTGTGTCACTCATTATCCCGATCCGCATGATTCCTCCATTTCGAAAAGTTCTTCTAAGATCCGTTACAAAAATCGATTGGTGACCTTATCCCAGAAGTCGTAATTATATAGTCGAAGCACATCGATCTTACGCTGAGCCGATGTGATCGTGATCTTCTTTACATTATCAAAAGGTTTGTCAAAACCGTCATTTACAAGTTGTACCGAGGTGATATCGGCAGATTCCGGATAGATCTCGATCACGGAATGGGGCGCCGTCACGATGCTCGAGGTGAACGAGCGATACGCATTGGTATTGGACGGACACAATGGTGTGAGCTGTAAAACTTCCAACGATGGGTCGACGATCGCACCGCCTGCGGAATAATTGTACGCAGTGGAGCCGGTCGGTGTCGCCACGATCAGACCGTCGCCGCTGAAACGCTCGATAAAAGAACGATTGATGTTGACTGAAAGATGGATCATCCGTGTCATCGTGTTTCGGATGACGATCTCGTTGATCGCATAGATCGTCACATCGCGATCTCCTGTATCGATCACGGCTTTGAGGATCGCGATCGGCATCAGATAATATCGTTCCGCTCGATAATCCTCGATGAATTTGTCGATATCCTTTGGGTGGATATCCTGCAAAAATCCAAGATGCCCTGTATTGATCCCGACGATCGGCACTTTTGGATAATCATATTTATGGATCGCGTTGATAAAAGATCCATCGCCTCCGATCGCAATGATCAGATCGGTGTCGCTTTCGATCTGATCCACGGGGATAAAACCTTCTTCGATCAGCCTTTTCTTGAGATCGCTACAGACCATCTGCGACTCGCGGGACGGATTTGGTGAGATAAAAATTTTTTTGCCCATAGTTACCACCTTTCCTGTATAGATTAGCGCAAAATCTCTATAATGTAAACTCTTTTTTGGATAATGACTGAGCTGTGAAAGTGTGATATATTAGCTAAGTATAAAAAATAGATTGCCATGCGATATACTTAATGTTATCATTGGAATATTACAAAAGTAAGGAGAGATTATGTGGGTCGAAGGGAAACAGCGATATGATCAGTTGGTATGGAGGGCTGAGGGAGAGGGCACGCTCAAGGAGATCCTGTTGAATGAGATGGATCTTTCGATCCGGGCAGTCGTTGCCTTAAAAAAGGGCGATTATATTTTCTTAAACGGCAGGAAGGCAAAAGTATATGCCGATGTGCAACGCGGTGATGAGATCGTGGTGCTTCTTCCGAAAGAAAATAGTGAATATCTTCCGCAGGATATCCCGCTGACGATCTATTACGAAGATGAGGATCTGTTGGTAGTGGAAAAACCGGAGGATATGGTCGTTCATCCGACGAGGAGCCATCTCTATGATACGATGCTCAATGCGGTATTGTTTTATTTTCGGGAGAAGGGGATCTCGTCCAAGGTTCGCTTTGTCAATCGGCTGGACCGATACACGAGCGGGATATTGATCATTGCAAAAAATTCGTATGCGCACAGCGTATTGACGAAGGATCATTCGATGTGGGAACTGGAGAAGGAGTATATCGCGGTCGTTCAAGGCAAGATGGAAGAAGGCGGAACGATCGATCGGCCGATCGCAAAATCGGAAGATGGGATCCGGCGCGAGATCCGAGAGGACGGACAGCGGGCGGTCACACATTATGAAGTGGTCGCGAGCGATCCGAAAGCATCGCTTTTGAGGATCCGCTTGGAAACGGGACGCACACATCAGATCCGAGTGCATTTTTCGGCTTTGGGACATTCGCTTTTTGGGGATGAGCTCTATGGAGGGGATACGGAGCTGATCGGACGTCAAGCGCTTCATTCGCTTCGTTTGGCGTTTTATTCGCCGAGGAAGGAGCAAAAGATCGAGATAACAATAGAGCTCCCTAAAGATATTAGAGAGCTCATACAAAAAATATTACCCAATGCAAGATTCGATAAAATCGATTAGATTTTGAACCGTTACGATACTTTCGATCTTTTCATCGGGGATTTCGATATCGAATTCATCTTCAATCGCCATAATGATCTCCACCGCTTCGATCGAATCAGCATCAAGATCAGTAGTTAGGTTGGAGGTTAACTGGATAGAGTCCCTATCAATGCCTAGCTGCTTGCTGATAATCTCTTGAATTTTTTCAAAAATCATAAGTCCTCCTACAAAAAAAGATTGTTTTTTTAGAGTATAATACAACCAATAGAATTTATCAACCATAAAAATTATTTTGGAGAAAAAATGCGATACAGAAGACCAAAGGATCACAAAGAAAAAATCGATGCGCTGATCAAGCGAGGCATTCTCTTACAAAAAGAGAACGTCACTTCTTTCATCGGGGAAGAAGAACTGTATATAGAGATCGGGATGGGCAGGGGTGATTTTTTGACCGAGCATGCCAAAAGATATCCCGAGCGAAAATTTTTGGGGATCGAAAGACAGGTCCCATTACTGATCCTAGCCGGAAAAAAGATCGAGGAGGCCTCGCTTTCCAATATCCGCCTGATCGGATCCAATGCCTCGGATATCGAGTCGCTGATCCCGTCGGATTCGGTCGAGGGGATCTATCTCAACTTTTCGGACCCATGGGCGAAGCAACGCTATGCCAAGCGCCGACTCACCCATTTGGAGATGCTCCGAAAGTATGAGAATATTTCCAAGAACGGCGCCAAATTATTTTTCAAGACGGACGATCTCGAACTCTTTCGATTTAGCATTCAACAGATCAAAATGAGTCGATATGAGATCACGAGGGAGATTTGGGATCTTTATGCCCCTGATCTTCAGCAGGAGCTGGGAGAAACGGACCCGATCTATATCAAGACCGAGTATGAAAAAAAGTTCATTTCTTTAAAGAAAACGATTTTTTCTCTTGAATGTACTCTCGTTTAATTGTAAAATGGTAGAAGGAAAATAAAGGAGGAAAATATGTCTATTACCATTAAGGATGTTGCGAAATTAGCGGGAGTATCGATCTCGACAGTCTCCAGAGTCATCAATGATTCAAAGCCGGTATCGCCGGATATTCGCGAGAGAGTGTTGAAGGTGATCGAGGAGACAAAGTATGTACCGAATCCTGTAGCAAGAAGTTTGGTCCTTCGAAAGAGCAATTTTATCGGGGTGATCGTGCCGGATATTGCAAACTATAAGATGGGCGAGATGCTCAATGGGATCGAAGAGGTCGGAAAGATCTATGGCTACGATATTTTGTTGTGCAACTCCTATGGCGAGTTCAAGGAGGAAAAGCGATATATCGACCTTTTGCTGAACAAACAGGTGGCGGGGATCATCTTTGTGAGCTGGAATTTGACGGAGGAGTCGATCTCCGTGCTGAAGGTGAGCAATATCCCGACAGTCTATGTGTGCAAAAATGCCAAAGAGTTTGATATCGTATCCGTGGGGATCGACCATTATCAAGCGGGTGCGGATGCCGCACAATATCTTTTGGACAAAAAGTTTAAGAATATCTGTGTCGTTGAGGCGAAGAGCAAGGATGCGGCAAATGACGGAGTGATCGTTTCGGGATTTTCGAGCGTGATCCAAAAGAACAAAAAGAAATTTGAAAAACTGGATATTATGTATAAAAAAGACAAGATCGAAGAATGTTACCGGTTTATGAATGAACGCATCGCAAAGAGCAAAAAGTTGCCGGATGTGTATTTCGTGACGGGAGACGATGCCGCGGTAGGCGTTGTGAACGCATTGCTCGACAATGGGATCAAGATCCCGGAGCAGGTGAGCGTACTGGGTTATGATAATTCGAAGATCGCAAGCATCGTTCGTCCGAAGCTTACGACGATCAGCCAGCCGCTCTATGATATCGGCGCTTTGGCGATCGGCGTGTTGCTCAAGCATATCGACGGCGTGGCACCGGATGAGAAAGTGACTGTGCTCCCGCATTCGATCGTGGAGCGAGAGAGCGTAAAATAGTTAGATCGGGACACTTCGCCGAAAGAGGATCGGCGGAGTGCTTTTTATGAAAAATCAATGGAGGATAAGGAATGAATAAAGTAGTGTTAACGCATCAGGGGATCTGTCTGGAGGATGTGATCAATGTAGCCAAGAATGGATATTTACTGGAGCTTTCGGAGGAAGTGAAGAAAAGTATCTCCGACTCTCGCAAGGTCGTCGATAAATATGTTGCCGAAGAGCGTGTGGTCTATGGGATCACGACCGGATTTGGAAAGTTCTCGGACGTTTTTATCGGTAAAGAGGATACGGGAACTTTGCAAAAAAATCTGATCATATCACATGCCTGCGGTGTAGGAAAGCCGTTCCCGGAGCATATCGTGCGTGCGATCATGATGCTGCGCCTCAATGCGCTTTCAAGAGGGCTGTCGGGCATTCGTCTTTCAACCGTGGAGCAGCTTCTGGATCTGCTCAATAAGGGAGTACATCCGGTGATCCCGGAGAAGGGTTCGCTGGGAGCGAGTGGCGACTTGGCTCCGCTTTCTCATATGGTGCTTACGATGCTGGGACTGGGCGAAGCCTTTTATGAGGGCAAAAGGATGAGCTCCGCGGAGGCGCTCAAGCTTGCCGGAATGGAGCCGATCGAGCTGTCATCGAAGGAAGGGCTTGCGCTGATCAACGGAACACAGGTGATGACCGCAGTGGGATGTTTTGCGCTCTATCAGGCGCAGATGCTCGCGAAGCAGTCGGATATCAACGTGGGCTTGACGATGGAAGCGTTGGAAGGGATCTCGGATGCCTTTGATCCTCGGATCCATCAGGCGAGAGGACAGCATGGTCAGATCGCAACGGCAGACAATGTATTGCGTATCATCGAAGGTTCTCAGAATATTACAAGACAGGGCGAAAAGCGCGTTCAGGATGCCTATGCGTTGCGCTGCTCGGCTCAGGTGATCGGAGCATCGAAGGATGCGATCGAGTATGTGAAGCAGAAAGTCGAGATCGAGATCAATGCGGTAACGGATAATCCGCTCATCTTTGAAGAGGACGATTCCGTGATCTCCGGCGGAAATTTCCACGGTCAGCCGATGGCGCTTCCGATGGACTTTTTGGCGATCGCGATCGCAGAATTGGCGAATATTTCGGAGCGTCGATTGGAGCGTCTGGTAAATCCTGCGCTTTCAAACGGCCTTCCGGCATTCTTGTCACCGGACGGGGGATTGAACTCGGGCTTTATGATCGTGCAATATTCTGCAGCGGCGCTCGTATCGGAAAACAAGGTGCTCACGCATCCGGCATCGGTGGACTCGATCCCGTCTTCCGCAAATCAGGAGGATCATGTTTCGATGGGAACGATCGCGGCGAGAAAGGCGCTCGAGGTTGCCGAAAATGCAAAAAATGTGCTGGCGATGGAGCTGATGGGTGCATGTCAGGGGATCGACCTTCGCGGAGACAAGCCGCTCGGCAAAGGAACGTCGGCAGCATATCGTGCAGTGCGTGACAAGATCTCCTGTGTGGATCAGGATCGTGTGATGTACACGGATATCGATCTTTATGCAAAACTGCTCGACAGCCGTGAATTGATCGAGAAGGTCGAGCAGGCTGTCGGCGAGATCCGCTCGATATAAATATCAAAAAACCTTTTCAAAAATCATATTCTGGTATATAATAGAATCAAAGCCTGAGGTGTTGGTTATGTCACCTAAATTCAACCGACATTTTATTTACGGGATTCTGACTGTACACCTGTAGCTGACAAGCCTTCTTGCAAGGATCTCAAAAGCAGGCGTCAAGAAACCCACCTGAGTTTGTCTCGGGAGTGAATTTAATGGCATGACGGCATTTTGGGTTTTCTATTTGAATGACAAGACTATTGCTTATGCGATAGTCTTTTTTATGTGCCGGATAAATTTTTGTTCAGGGAAAGAGCGCTCCGAAAAAATAACGCAGTTATACGACTTTTTGTTGGAAAGTGTGTCATTTCACCGCTTTTTGTGATAAAATAATATATTAGGAAAAAATTATTTGTAAATGGAGGCGAATTTTGCAAATTCATTCAGAAGAAATCATGAATGGGGTCAAAGTGATCACGATCCCTTCAGAGCAATATAAAACCAATCTGATCTCAGTGTATATCAAAAGACCGCTCGATCGAAAGGAGGTCACGAAGAACTCCTTGATCCCTTATGTCTTACGATCGGGTAATCAGGAGCTGGTGACACAGTCCTTGCTCGTCAAGGCGCTTCAAGAGCTCTATGGAAGCTCGATCAGTGTCGGGGTGAGCAAGGTGGGCGAGAAGCAGATCCTGAATTTTAAGATGGCTTATACTTCCGGTAAATACTTGGATGAGGATATAGCTGAGCCTGCGATCCGCATTTTGATGGACACGATCTTTAAGCCGTTGATCGAGGATGGCGGATTCAAAGCATCCTATGTGCAGCTTGAAAAAGAGGTGCTGGGAGAGGCGATCCTGTCAAAGATCAACAACAAAGGTGCCTATGCGATGGAACGCCTTGTCCAATATATGTGTGACGGCGAGCCTTTCAGCATCCCGGAGGACGGTTACATGGAAGATTTTGAGGAGATCACCCCGCAGAGCCTGTATGAGCATTATCAGCATGTGATCGAAAGCTCCGAGATCGATGTCGCTTTGGCGGGGAATATCGATCGGGATCTTGTGGTCGATATTCTGGGTCCATATCTTCAGGGCAGAAGGGGCGGATTGCATCCGATCCCTCAAGAAAATATCCGCAAAGAGATCCAAGAGGTTCAGGAAGTGATCGAAAAGCTTCGTGTCACCCAGGGGAAACTCGGCATCGGCTATCGAACGAATATCGATGTGAAGGATGATCTTTATATCCCGCTCACGATCTACAATGTGATCCTGGGCGGCGGTGTAAGTTCGAAGCTGTTTTCGAATGTTCGGGAAAAACATTCGCTCAGCTACTCGATCGGTTCGGGGCTCGAGGCGATCAAAGGGCTGCTCTATATCCGCGCAGGCATCGAGGTCACTGATCTTGAAAAGGCGAAGCGTCTGATATTTGCGGAAGTGGAGGATATGAAACAGGGCAAGATCACGGATGTGGAGCTGATGAATGCGAAGATGTATTTGATCAATGCGATCCGCTCGGTGAAGGATTCGATCTGGTCGATCTCGGACTATATGTATATGCTCAGCGTACAGGGCAGGGAGCAGACACCGGAGGAGATCATGGATCGTATCCGCTCGGTCACGATCGAGGAAGTGGTAGCGGCTGCACAAAAGCTGGAGCTGGATACCATCTACTTTTTGACAAATGATGAGGTGAAGGATGGAGAATAAAAAATCTCTGTTTGGAGAAGAATTATACTTTGATAAATTGGACAACAATTTAGAAGTTTTTTATATGCCGAAGAAGGGCTTTACAAAAAAATATGCGATCTTAGCGACGAATTACGGATCCAACGATCTGAAATTCATATCTTCAAGAACGGGAAAGCTTGTCGAGCTGAATCACGGGATCGCTCATTTTTTGGAGCATAAGATGTTCGAGCAGCCCGACGGATCGGATGCCTTCGGGGAGTTTTCAAAATATGGGGCAAATGCGAATGCCTACACGAATTTTAATATGACAGCCTATCTGTTTTCAACAACGGATAATTTTTATCCGGCGCTGGAGCATCTGCTCTCCTATGTGAGCCGTCCTCATTTTACGGATGAGAATGTGAAAAAGGAGCAGGGGATCATCGCGCAGGAGATCAAGATGTATGAGGACAACAGCGACTGGAGATCTTTTTTCAACACCTTGAGGGCGATGTATATCGATCATCCTAATCATATCGATATCGCGGG
The DNA here is from genome assembly GCA_030532705.1 of Peptostreptococcaceae bacterium. Lineage (GTDB taxonomy): Bacteria > Bacillota > Clostridia > Peptostreptococcales > Filifactoraceae > JAUNKE01. Next base: position 34,583 of record JAUNKR010000004.1, on the reverse strand, counting down.
GACGGTGGAGTCGATCCATCGGATCACGAAGGAAGAACTTTACGAATGCTATAAGACCTTCTACTCTCCGTCAAATATGGCTTTGTTCGTTATCGGGGACTTGGATTGGGACGAGATCCTGAGCAGTGTCAAAAAGATCGATATGCCGGACTATATGGAGGGGAAGGAGATCGAAAGGATCTTTGTCGATGAGCCTGATCGTATCGCCCAAAAAGAGATCGTCAATCAGATGGATGTGTCGATCCCGATGTTTTCGATCGGTTACAAGGATCGCTGGAACGGAAGGATCGAGGGAGAGGAGCTTTTGAAAAAGAGTTTGGAGACGGAGATGATCTTTGGGAGCCTTTTCCGCAAAGGAAGCGATCTGAACGAATATCTCTACGACAATCAGCTCATTTTGGAGCCGCTGTCCTGTGATTACAATTCGCACAATGACTATGGATATAGCATCATTTCAGGCGAATCGCGCGACATCGATACCGCCTGTGCAAAGATCAAGGAATGTATCGCGCACCATCGGGAGTATGGGATCGATCCGGCAGTCTTTGAAAGGGTGAAAAAGGCAAAACTGGGCGCTTTCGTTCGAGGTTTTGACTCGATCGAAGGGATCGCAAATTCTTTCTTGAATTATTATTTTGAAGGGATCAATTTTTTTGATGTATATGATGGCATGCGCTCCGTCACCTTGGAGGATGTCAACCGTCGGCTGAGGGAGCATTTTGATGAGGAGATGTCAGTCCTTTCGGTCATTCAGCCGATAGAAAGCAGGTAATATGAATCCAACAGCATTTACGATTTTTGGGATAGGGATCACTTGGTACGGTATCATTCTGACAACGGCGATGGTGCTTGCAGTGACTCTGTCGATGAAAAGTGGAAAAAAACAGGGCTTTGTCGCGGACGATTTTTTGGATATCGGGATCGTGGCATTGCCGGTGGCGATCATTTTTGCGAGGGCATACTATGTGTTGTTTAATCTCTCTTCCTATGAGACTTTCTGGGAAATGATCAATATCCGGCAAGGAGGTCTGGCGATCCATGGCGGCTTGATCGGCGGGATCTTGGCAGGCGTCCTGGTCGCAAAATTCAAGAAGATGAACATCATTCGAGCACTCGATGTCGTCGTGCCTTTCATCGCGTTGGCACAATCGATCGGACGCTGGGGCAATTATGTCAATCAGGAGGCTTATGGACGTGCGACCGATCTTCCTTGGGCGATCCTGATCGACGGACAAAGGGTCCATCCGACTTTTTTGTATGAGTCGATCTGGGACTTTTTAGTCTTTTTGATCTTGTCGCGCAAGAGCAATTACAAGGACTATGACGGACAGTTGACTGCATATTATATGATCCTGTATTCGTTGGGAAGATTTTTTATCGAAGGGCTTCGAACCGATTCGCTCATGCTGGGCAATCTTCGGGCGGCACAGATCGCAAGCATCGTGATGATCATTTTGGGGATCTTGGCGATCCTGATCTTCAAGGATCGAGGGATCGGATCATCCTATGTCGGCTTTTCAAAAGGGAAGAGCAGCTACAATTTTGCAAAAACTCTTCGTAAAGAGGACGGCAGATCACAAAAGAATGGGAAATAAGAATGGAATTTGAACATAAATCAGTATTGTTGGAAGAATGTATCGAAGCGCTCCATATCCGACCGGACGGGATCTATGTGGACGGTACGCTGGGCGGAGCAGGTCATTCTTCGGAGATCGCAAAGCGTTTGACGAGCGGAAAACTGATCGCCTTCGATCAGGATCCGGAGGCGATCGAAAATGCGAAAAAGGTGCTTGCGCCATATATGGACCGAGTCATCCTGATCCATTCCAATTTTGAGGATCTGAAGGAAAGATTGGAGGCGTGCGGGATCGAGGCGATCGACGGGTTGCTTTTGGATCTGGGAGTGTCTTCCTACCAGTTGGATAATCCGGCGCGAGGATTTTCGTATATGCAGGATGCGCCTTTGGATATGAGGATGGACTCGACACAGCAGCTCAGCGCATACGAGGTGATCAACCGCTACAGCAAAGAGGAGCTTTCTCAGATCATCCGCGACTATGGTGAGGAAAACTGGCATAAACGGATCGCAGAATTCATCATCGAGCGTCGGACGGAAAAGCCGATCGAGACGACCGGGGAGCTGGTGGAGATCATCAAGGCGGCGGTGCCGAAGGGGGCGAGGGATAAAAATCTTCATCCGGCAAAACGGACTTTCCAGGCGATACGCATCGAGGTCAATGGCGAACTTTCGGTCATCGACAAGACGATCCGGGACGCATTCTCGATGATGAACAAAGGGGCGGTGGCGGGGATCATCACCTTCCACTCGCTTGAAGATCGCATCGTGAAGAATGTATTCAAGGATCTGTCCGGCGGATGTGAATGCCCGCCGGAGTTTCCGGTCTGCGTATGCAACAAAAAACCGATCGCCAAGCTCGTGAATAAAAAGCCGATCGTTGCCACGGCGGCCGAGCTGGAAGAAAACCCGCGTGCGCGAAGCGCAAAATTGCGGTGTGCAAAGAGGATATGATATGAACGATAAATTTAACTCTTATGCCGACTACAAAAAAAGCTTGCAAACGTCAAGCGGAAAAGGAACGCCCCAAAAGAAAAGTTCAAAGAAAAATACCGGGAAGGGGACCAAACGAGCCCCTTATTCGCCTGCAAAAAACTCGGCATCTTCTGCTGCAAGAACTCAGCCGAAGAAAAAGACGAAGAAGGTCGATCGCGCGGAGAATAAAAAAGCGAGAAAATTGGAACGACAGCAACGGAAAGAACAGCAGCTTCGAGAACGAAAGGAACGTGTGGTTGCTTTGGCGAGCGATGCGAAGAAATTGATTAAGAGCCTTGGGATCGTGCTATGTATTTTGTTGCTGATCGGTGAATTGATGCTGATGCTGAATTTGAACTCGCAGCTCGATAAGATCCAGTTTGAGATCAACGATTACAATGCACAGCTCAGCGAGAAAAAGCAGCTTGTAAAAGAGCTGAATTCACAGAAGGAAGCGGCATATAAGAGTGAGACGATCGAAAATCTCGCTCGATACAAATTGGGGATGGTATATCCGAAAAAAGAGCAGTCGATATATATCAACTTGGATTAGAGGTGCATGGTGGCGAGTAAGAAATTTAAGGAACTTGCGGTGAAGCGGATCAAAGTCGTCAGCTTTGCCTATATACTGTTGATCATGATCCTGATCGGGAGCCTGGGCTATCTTCAGGTCATCTCGCCGGAGTGGCTGACGGACAAGGCGATCAGGCAGCAGCAAAAGGATGCAAGGATATTACCTCAGCGCGGTATGATCATGGATCGTAACGGAAAGATCTTGGCAGTAAGCGTCAAGACCTATGATATCATGATCGAGGTGCGTGAGGTCAAAAAAAATCAGGAGCTTTATGTGGAGGCTCTGAATAAGGCGCTCGGCACGACCGAGGCAGAGTTTATGCAAAAATTCAACTCCGGGGCGGAGCGATTTTATATTGCAAAGAATGTGCCTCAAGAAAAGGTCGATGAGCTGAAAAAATTTGAGCTGGGGGCGATCAAGTATGAGGAGAACTCACAGCGTCTGTATCCGCTCGGACAATTTGCAGCACATGTTCTGGGCCATGTGTCGAAGGACAACTACGGGCAGGCAGGGATCGAATACTATTTTGACAAAGAATTGCGCGGGATCCATGGCAGAAGGATCGTGACGACGGACAAGGAGGGGCGTGAGATCCCAAATTCCGAGATCCGATACAATGAGGCGGTGGATGGCTACAATATCACGCTGACGATCGAGGAGGTCATTCAGCGCTATGTTGAAAAAGTCACCAATCAGGCATTGATCGATACCAATGCGGTCGCGGTGACATCGATCGTGATGCAGCCGAAGACCGGAGAGATCTTGGCGATGGCATCCAAGCCGGACTACGATCCGCAGGATCCGCAAAAGATCCTTTTTGACGAACAGAAGAAGATCTACGAAAAGGCAAAGACGGACGAGGAAAAGTCGGCAGTCATCTGGAAGATGTGGCGAAATCCTGCTGTGAACAATATGTATGAGCCGGGCTCGACTTTCAAGCTGATCACGGCAGCTACAGCGATCGAGCAGAATCTTGTACGAAGCGACGAACAGTTCTACGATCCGGGCTATGTAACGATCCATGACCGGACGATCAAAAACTGGACACCGGTGCCTTATGGCAGAGTCGACTTTAGAAAAGCGACCGTGGAATCGATCAACACCGTTTTTGTCGAGGTGGGAAATCGGATCGGTGGACCGACCTTCTTAAAATATGTACATGCATTCGGCTTTGGCCAAAAAACAGGGATCGAGATCCCGGGGGAAGAGCCGGGGTTGATCTTTAGTGAATCCAATCTCAGACCGGTCGAGCTTGCGACGATGTCTTACGGACAGGGGATCTCCGTCACACCGATCCAGCTTGCAACAGCGGTCAGTGCGATCGCAAATGACGGGAAGCTCGTCAAACCAACGCTCGTTCGAGAGATCAGCACTGTGGACGGACAGATCATCAAGCGTCATGAGATCGAGGTCGTCAAAAGTCCGGTCTCGGAAGATACGACCAATAAATTGATGGATATTATGGAATCCGTTGGACAGGCGGCATCGAGAGCACAGATCGAAGGCTATCGAGTGGCAGGAAAATCCGGAACGGCGCAGAAGGTCATCAACGGAAAGTATGGCGCTTATATCGGGTCTTTTGTCGGGATCGTGCCGGTAGAGGATCCGCAGCTTGTCGTGCTGGTCATTGTCGATCAGCCGAGGACCGGATCGACCTATGGTGGAGCGATCGCGGCACCGGTCGTTAAGCAGATCATGGAATACTCTCTTCGCTACCTCGGTATCACACCGGATGGCGTAGAGGAAGAAGTGGAAAAACAAAAGATCACGATCCCGGAGATCCGAAATCTTACGGTAAAAGAGGGCAGTAAACTGCTCGATTCCAAAAATCTCAAGTATCGTTCAGCAACATCGGCGATCCCTGTGGAAGAAAATCACATCATCATCGATTGCTTCCCGGCACCGGGTGAAAAGATCGCACAGGGGACGGAGATCATTTTGTATCTGAAAAATGAAAGCGAAGAAGTCCAAGTCCCTGATCTCAAAGGCAAGACGATCGATGAGGCGGGAGCGATCCTGGAGAGCCTGGGACTCAAACCGGTCTATAATGGAATAGGGCTCGTCAAGGGACAAAGTCCGGAGGCGGGAAAGAAAGTACAAGTCGGCTCGATCGTGAGCTTGGACCTAGCGGAGTAATAGCATGGAGAATATAACGATAGAGGATCTGTTGTCATTCACGGGCGGTAAGCTTGTGAGTGATCTTGATCCGAAACGCAAGATCAAATTTATTTCAAACGACAGCCGAACAAAAGGCGAAGACTGGGTCTATCTTGCGCTCAAGGGAGAGCGCTTAGACGGTCATACCTTTGTCAAAGATGCGGAACAAAACGGGGCGATCCTGTCGATCGTCGAGCATGCGGTCGAGACCGATCATCTGGAGGTCGAGGACAGCTACCTGGCTTTGAAACATATCGCAATGCATTACAAGGCGAGATACGATATTCCGGTGGTGGCGGTGACCGGAAGTTCAGGAAAGACGACGACAAAGGATATGATCTTCTATGCTTTGAACGAAAATCGCCCGACCCTTCGAAATATCGGGAATCTGAACAGTGAGATCGGTCTGCCGATGACGGTGCTCAATCTCGATCAACATCATGAGATCGGTCTGTTTGAGATGGGGATGTACCATCTGGGAGAGATCGACTATCTGGCGGAGATCGTAAAACCGCAGGTCGGTGTGATCACGAATGTCGGAACGGCACATATCCTGAATCTAAAGACCAGAGACAATATCCTCAAGGCAAAGCTTGAGATCGCAAATTATATGACGGCGGAGGATCATCTGCTGATCAATGGCGATAATGATAAGCTCGGATCGATCGATCCGATGCAGCTCAAGCCAAAAGTGATCACTTTCGGACTCTTGAAAAAAAATGACATCTATCCGATATCCTATCGATTTGAGGGGGGCCATACGAAGATCCTGGCCGATGTGATGGGCGAGCGGATCGATCTTGTGATCCCGACGATCGGAGAACACAATATCTGCAATGCGCTCAGTGCACTCGGCGTCTGTAAGGTATTGGGCCTTGATCTTCAAAGATCGGCGCAGGGCCTGGCGAAGTATCAGGCTTCAAAATACCGTATGGAGAAAAGCGAAGTCGGTGGCAAGGTCTTGATAAACGACAGCTACAATGCCAATCCCGACTCGATGCGCGCGGCGATCTCAACGCTGGATCATCTCGATGGAGAGCGAAAGGTCGCGATCCTTGCGGATATGCTCGAGCTTGGTGAAAATTCGTCCCGCTACCATGAGGAAGTGGGGGCATTTGTGAGCGGATATGCGGATCTTCTGATCGCGATCGGAAAGGATGCGCGATCGATCTGCGAGGGCGCTCAAAAGGCGGGGATGCAAAAGGATAAGATCCGATATTTTGAAACCAATGAGGCGGCAAAACAGGAGATCAACAGCCTTCTTCAAGAGGGCGACATCGTGATGCTCAAGGGTTCAAGAGGCATGAAATTAGAGGAGGTTGCAGATCATATCTGCTAAGGTTATGGAAAAGTTATTGATCGTGGGGGTGGCATCTTTTGTGATCGCATTTTTTGTCGGGCCGATGCTTATTCCCCTGTTACAGAAATTAAAGTTTGGACAGACGATCCGTGATGACGGACCGGAAAGTCATCTGCTAAAAAATGGGACCCCGACGATGGGCGGTTTCGTATTTATCGTTTCGATAACGATCGCATCGATACTCGGTATCTTTCTGGGAGCGGATCCGATCAAAGTCGGATTTGCAGTCTTATCGATGCTCCTGTTCGGATCGGTCGGCTTTATCGACGACTATATCAAGGTGATCAAAAAGCAGTCCTTGGGTCTTCGGGCGAAGCAGAAGATCGTGCTGCAATTCATCTTTGCGCTGATCGTGGCGATCATCCAGCTCAAGCTCTCGGATATCGGGACATCGATCTATATCCCTTTTGTGAAAACGACGCTGGATATCGGCTTTTTGTATATCCCTTTCATTATGTTCGTTGTGATCGCGATCGTCAATTCCGTCAATCTTACGGACGGATTGGACGGTCTGGCAAGCTCGGTGACGATCATCGTCGGGATCTGCTTTTCCGTGATCGCTTATCGCATGACACAGGATGCCTTGCTGACTTTTTTGGCGGCAGTGATCGGCGGATGTATCGGATTTTTGCGCGTGAATCGCTTTCCGGCAAAGGTATTTATGGGCGATACGGGCTCGATGGCACTCGGCGGAGCGGTTGCGGCTGCCGCTGTGATCATGAATGTGGAGCTGATCGTGCCGATCTTGTGTTTTGTGTATTTTATGGAGAGCGTCTCCGTGATCATACAGGTATGGTACTTTAGAAAGACCGGCAAAAGATTTTTTAGAATGGCACCGATCCATCATCATTTTGAGAAGATGGGATGGCATGAAACAAAGGTCGTGGCACTTTTTGTCGTGATCACGATCGTGATGGGACTGATCGGCGTTTGGGCGATCTGATGGAGGGAATATGGACTTGACAAACAAAGCGGTGATGGTGATCGGACTTGGAAAGAGCGGTGCAGATCTGGTAGCCTTTTTGGATCATCATGCGAAAAAAACGATGGCGTTTGATCTGAACGATTCATTGAGCGAGGTCTATAAGGATCGCTATCCGAAGGTGGAATTTCATTTCGGGAGCAATCCGAGCGGTGAGGAGGAAGTGGATCTGGTCGTGATCTCTCCGGGAATACCGATTGAGCTTGCTTTTGTACAAAGGCTCCGAGAGAGAGGAGTCCGTATCATCGGGGAGGTCGAGCTGGCTTTTCAGATGGCAAAGGGCAAATTCATTGGAATTACCGGGACTAATGGAAAGACGACGACCACCGCGTTGACGGGAACTTTGTTCAAAAATGCGGGCTATGATGCAAGGATCGTCGGAAACATCGGTCGACCGATCATTGCCGAGGTCGAAAACGCGGATGAGCATACGATCTTCGTGACGGAGCTGAGCAGCTTTCAGCTTGAGACGATCGAGAAATTCCGATGTCATGCGGCGGCGATCGTCAACATCACACCGGATCATCTCAATCGTCACAAAACGATGGAAAATTATGCGCACATCAAGGGAAGGATCTTTGAAAATCAGACCGCGGACGATCATGCCATTATCAATATGGACGATCCACTGTCTGTTGAGATGGCAGAGCGTACTTTGGCGCAAAAGCTGTTTATCTCCGTAAATCAAGACCTGTCACATCTTACACCGTCACTTTATATCCGTGACAATCAGCTGATCTTTTCGACGAAAGAAGGCAAGCGGACGATTGCGATCCTGGATGAGATCTTTCTCAAAGGAAAGCACAACTATGAGAATGTGTTGATCGCAACGGGGATCGCACTTTCTTTCGGGATCGAGGATGAGTTGATCGCTCAGACGCTCCACGATTTTCAAGGGGTGGCTCATCGTCTGGAATTTGTGCAGGAGATCCAAGGCGTACGCTTCTATAATGATTCGAAGGGGACCAATCCGGATGCATCGATCAAGGCGCTGGAAGCGATCGAAAAGAATATCATCCTGATCGCCGGAGGCATGGATAAGAAGTCATCGTTTGATGAATTTGTGAAAGCATTTTCAAATAGAGTAAAAAATGCTATACTTTTAGGAGAAACGAAGCATATTATAGCTGAAACGCTCGATAAATACGGTTTTTCAAACTATGTCATCACAGAGGACATGGAGGATGCGGTCAAAAAAGCCTATGAGATCGCAGTGGAGGGTGATACTATCCTGCTTTCGCCGGCTTGTGCCTCTTGGGATATGTATTCTTGTTTTGAAGAACGAGGCGAGCATTTCAAAAAGATCGTTAGTGAATTGGAAGTGTTATGTTAGGGAAAAAGATCGTAAAAGGGAAAATTGACACGATGTTCCTGATGGCGCTGTCGGCTTTGCTCGGGGTCGGGATCATCATGGTCTACAGTGCGAGTTATTTTGCGATGAGTTATCAGAAAGATGACCCGAACTCGCTGCTTATGAAAGAAATAATGTTTGTTGTCGTGGGAATGATCGCTCTGTTTGCTGTCAGCAAAGTTCCATACCAATCGATCCGTCGCCTTACGGTCCCGATCGTGATCTTGACTTTTATTTCCTATGGATTGCTCTACACGCCGCTCGGCATTAGGATCTATGGGGGACTTCGATGGGTAAAACTCGGAACAAGATCGCTGACCTTCATGCCGTCGGAGCTTGCGAAGTATGCGGGGATCTTGGCGATATGCCATGTCCGAACGATGCCGAGGCGGGAGAAGATAGAAAAGAGGGGAATGTATCTTTTTCTATGTTTTGCTCCGCTTGCCTTTATCATCTTGACGGCGATCCAGCCCGATTACTCGACGACGGTCCTGATGACGATGTGCTATATCGCAGTGCTCTTTTTCTCAGGGCTAAAAGTAAGCTTTTTGCTCGCCCTGGGAACAGGGAGCGGTGTGATCGCCGGTCTCGTTCTTGCGATGAGAGGTTATCGGATGGCCCGTATTCAAGCGTGGCTTCATCCTTTTGAAGATCCTCTCAACGGCGGATATCAGATCATCCAGTCGCTCTATGCGGTCGCTTCGGGCGGTCTGTTTGGAGCGGGGATCGGAAGCGGGAAGCAGAAGATGCTTTATCTTCCGCTCGCTTATAATGACTATATCTTCTCGGTCTATGCGGAGGAGATGGGTTTTTTTGGCTGTATGATCCTTTTGATCATTCTTTCAGCACTCGTATTCAGAGGACTTAAGATCGCATCGAATGCGCCGGATAAGTTTTCAACGCTGATGGTGGCGGGGATCATTTCGCAGATCGCGCTTCAGTCGATCATGCATATGTTTGTTGCGGTCAATCTGCTGCCAAGTACGGGGATCCCTTTCCCGATCATCAGCTACGGCGGAACGTCGCTGATCGTGACATTGCTTGGCATGGGTTTTGTACTCGGCGTATCAAGGCATGAAAATCGTAAGCCTCAAAAAGCATTCGATAATGTGGAAAACAAAGAATACCATTCTTTAGAAAGGCGAAATAGAGCATAATGCGAGTTATTGTTACCGGAGGAGGAACGGGAGGGCATATCTATCCCGCGCTGGCGATCGCAGATAAGATCGTCGAGAAAGATCCACAGGCGAAGATCCTTTATGTAGGGACTCCAGACAGCCTGGAGGAAAAGATCGTCACAAGATATGGTTATGAATTCAGATCCGTTGAAGTAAAAGGCTTTCAGCGCAGGATCAGCATCGAAAACCTGAAGCGTTTTATGATGGCGAGCAAGGCGATCCGTGAGGCGAGTAAGATCATCCGGGATTTTGCACCGGATGTCGTGATCGGTACGGGTGGCTATGTTTCGGGACCTGTCGTTTATGCGGCGAGCAAAAAGGGAGTAAAGACCATCATCCATGAGCAAAATGCGTATCCGGGGATCACGAACCGAATTTTGTCAAAAAAAGTCGATCGCGTGTTTCTCGGCTTTGATATCGCAAGAAAGGCGTTTAAGACCAAGGCGGAGATACGAACTGTCGGCAATCCCGTACGAAATGGGATCTTCAATCCCAATCCGAAAGAGAATGCAAGAAGGGTGCTGGGGCTTGACCTTGAAAAACCTTTCTTATTGATCTCGGGCGGATCGAGCGGTTCGGACTCGATCAATGCAGCCTTTGTCCAAATGATCCCGAAGCTTATCGAAAGAGAGATCGGTTTTATTTTCTCGACCGGCAAGAGACATTATGAGAAGATCATGCAGGAAGCAGGACAGTATGTGAAGGAAAATAAATATATGATCGTAGATTATATCGAGGATATGTCCAATTATATCTCGGCGAGTGATCTGTGTATCATCAGTGCGGGAGCGATGACGATCGCGGAGATCAATGCGGTGGGCAAGGCTTCCATCATCATCCCGAAGGCTTATTCAACGGAGAACCATCAGGAGATCAATGCGAAAAATATCCAGGACAATGGGGCGGGATACTATATCCGAGAGGATGCATTGGATATGCCGAAGCTTCTTGAGATGACGCTCAAGATCTTGGAAGATGAAGATCTTCGGATCGAGATGGAGCGAATGAGTAAGGATCTTTACAATATCGATCCTTGCGAAGCGATCTTTGCGGAGATCGAACGATTGATATAGAAAAGGAGATACCCATGATGCAGATAGCACAGAAAAAAATATTCTCAAAAAGAAATGTAGTCCTGGCGGTGCTCGTTTTGGGTATTGTGATACTCGGTTATCTGTTTTTACCGCTATTCCATACCAAGCATATCATCATCTTGGGGAACTCGAGCATTCGTGAAGGCGATATCTCACGTTATACAACGGTCGATCTGAAAAAGAATATCTATCTGGTGAAAAGATCCAGGATCAAAGAGGATTTCATGGCCGATCCTTATATCAAAAATATCTCGATCCAGCCGAAATTCCCGCGAACGCTCGTGTTCAATATCACGGAGCGCAAAGCGGTAGCAACGGTAAAATTCACCGGCGGATTTGCGATCATCGACGATGACGCGACGGTGCTGGAGACGACACAGGATATGAATCGGATCGTCAAGCCGATGATCAGCGGGATCGAGCCGAAGGATATCGTCATTGGTGAGCCGATGCAGGTGGAGAGCGGCGATCTGGCACTGGGGATCGATATCGTATCGAATATCAAAAGCGCGAAGCTGCTCAGCAATATCTCGTTGATCGACATCAGCAATGTAAAAGATATCCGGATGATCACGCCGCAAGGGATCCATGTATTGATCGGGGAAGGCGAGGAGCTCAACGAAAAAATGCTCATTCTCAACAAGATCCTGATCAATCTGTTTGAGCGCAAGATCTACACAGGCTATGTCGATATGCGCTTTGACTCATATCCGGTATATAGGAGCAAGAAATAATGAAAAGACCGAAGAATATTACAGCGAAGATCGTTTTTTTCAGTCTGAGCTTTATTATCGGGCTGGGACTTTCGCTACAGCTGAATGCAAATAATTTAGTCAATAGACAATCGATCTCGGACACGGCGGCGCATCTTCAGGTGGAGCTTACGAATATTCGAGAGCGAAAAGACAAGACAGAGAAGGAGATCGCAGAGCTTGAGGAAAAGATCAAGCTCATCAAAGGAAAACAGTCGGAATCCAATGAGATCTACCAGAATTTGAAAGATGAGATCGAGCTGTATGAGCTCCGGTCAGGGATGACGAAGGCAAAAGGACAGGGCGTCGTGGTCGATTTTGAAGTGGACGAGCTGGATAAATATGATATGCTGATGGCAAACTTTGACCTGTTGCTGTCGGTGATCAACAAACTCAATGCCGCAGGAGCGGAAGGGATCGCGATCAACGAGGAGCGGGTCGTTCTCTCAACGGATCTTCGTTATGAGCAAGGGACTCTGCTCGTCAACAACAATCCGATCGGACGCTCGATCCAGATCCGCGCGATCGGAAATCCGGATACTTTGGAAGCGACATTAAACATGAAATACGGCATCCTGTGGGAGATGAAAAATAATTTCAATATCAACTCCAAGGTCGAGAAAAAAGAGGTCGTGGAGCTTCCGCGTTTTGCACAGACGATCAGCTTTGAATTTGCACAGATTCAAGAGTAAGAGGGATTATGGGAACTTTGAGGAATAGAAGGAGAAACTTTCTGATCTTGGCGAGCTTCGTCATCGGCGTCGTATTGATGCTTCAATTTCGATCGCTGAAAGACAGCACGGTCTTTTACAGCCGAGAGACGATAAGAGAGCTGGAGCTGGAGCTGGCGCTGGAAGAAAGCGAGGCGCAGAAGCAGGATGACTATCTTTTGCGAAAGCAGGAAGAGCTTTTGGAGCTCAGTCGTGCAAAGGATGAAAAAAATCTGCAGGCGATCCTGGAAAAGCAGCATCTGCTCATGCGAGCATCGGCGGGGAGGACGAATTTTGAAGGGATGGGGATCAGGATCGAGATCAGAGATTCGGATATCGACATCCTGCCGGGACAAAACCCCAATGATTATATCGTCCATGACCAAGATGTACTTCGGATGGTGAATGACCTCAAGACCGCGGGAGCGGAAGTGATCTCGATCAACAATCAGATTTATACTCTCGGAACGGAGATCAAATGCTCGGGACCGACGATCACGATCAACGGAAAGACCTTCGGGCAGCCTTTTGTGATCCGGGCGATCGGGGACCCCGAACCTTTGGAAGCGGCGATCAAGTCGAAAGAATCCTACAGCTATATGATCTCATCACTGTTTGGGATCAAGATCGATACATCGAAAGAAGAGCGTATTTTTATCCATGGATCCATGGAAGGTGATCTCATATATTTAGAGGAGGCGAATGAAGAATGATTTGGGCAATACTGGGCTTAACATTTGGGATCCTTGTCGGAGGATATCTTCCGATCACTTATCCGAGCAGCTATTCGCTGTACATATCGATCGCGATGCTGGCTGCTTTTGATTCTCTGATCGGAGCGATCCGTGCCAATATGGAAAATAAATACAACAATATTTTATTCATCTCGGGATTTGTCAGCAATGCATTGTTGGCAGCGCTGTTATCCTATATCGGTGACCGACTCGGAGTACCTTTTTTCTATGCGCCGATCATCGTCTTTGGAGGACGCCTTTTCCAAAATGTCGCGATCATTCGCCGCCATCTGATACGATAAAATTAAAAACGACAAAAATATTGTAAAATGTATGTACAAAATTATTGAAAATACTTGACATTCTTGCATATTATTCGATAAACTATAGTATAATGGTTTTTTGAAAGTTCAGCGATGAGAATTGTTTTGATAGAAAAAGATTTTGTTGGAGGATGCGATGTTTGAGATGGATGTAAACAATGGCGTAAAGCAAGAAGTTATCAAGGTCATAGGTGTTGGTGGCGGAGGCGGAAACGCTGTAAATAGAATGATCGGTTCAGGGACTATCGGCGTAGAATACATAGTGATGAACACGGATGCACAAGTCCTTCAGGAATCGGAAGCGCCGGTAAGGATGCAACTTGGACCTAAGACGACAAAGGGACATGGTGCGGGAGGTTTCCCGGATATCGGTATGAAATCTGCGGAGGAGAGTGAGGCGGAGATCGCCGGCGTGCTCGACGGTGCGGATATGGTTTTCATCACGGCAGGAATGGGCGGCGGAACAGGAACGGGAGCGGCTCCGATCGTTGCTCGTATCGCAAAGAGCATGGGGATCTTGACCGTGGCGATCGTAACAAAACCTTTCACTCGTCTGGAAGGTCCGAAACAAACGAAGAAAGCGGAAAAAGGGATCGAGGAGCTTAAGAAGCATGTAGATACTTTGATCGTGATCCCGAACGATAAGATATTGCAACTTTGTCCAAAAGGAACAAAGATACAGCAAGCCTTCCAGGAGGCAAATCAGGTATTGCAGAACGGTGTGCGCGCGATCACGGATCTTATTGAGATCCCGGGTATCGTAAACGTCGACTTTGCTGATATTCGTGCAACGATGATCGACAAAGGAGTCGGACATATCGGTATCGGAAGCGCATCCGGCGAGAACAGAGCGATCAAAGCGGTAGAATCTGCGATCAACAGCCCGTTGCTTGAGACTACGGTAGCAGGAGCGGAGCGTCTTTTGGTGTCCGTTGCGGCAGGAAAAGGCGGACCGGACATCGACGAATTCGAAGCAGTATCCGACTATGTGATGGGTTCGGTGGATAATATCGACAATGTGGATGTTATCTTGGGGACGGCGGAAGTTGCAGAGCTTGAAGATGAGATCCGTGTAACAGTGATCGCAACAGGATTTAGCGAAGATATGATCAAAAAACCGGAAGAGCCTGTTGTTGAGGAAGCTCCACAGCAGGAGGATGAGCTTGGCTTGTCCCAAAAATCGGACGAGGATGTACTATTCTCATCGGTGGGAACATTGGACTTTCAGATCCCGGATTGGATCAACCCGAAGAAAAGGAAATAATCTAGAGTGAAAAAGAGAATGCAATGTTCTCTTTTTTTGCAATCTTTTTGTAAATAACAAGAAAATGTAAATAGCGACAAGCATGATGAAGACAGGAGGAAGCCTATGAAATGTCAATATTGCGGTTCGACCGACTCGAAGGTGATCGATTCCAGACAGGCGGAGGAAGGAAATAGCATCCGAAGAAGAAGGGAATGTGAGAGCTGTGGCAAGCGTTTCACGACCTACGAGCGCATCGAGCAGATGAGCATCATGGTGATCAAAAAAGATCGATCCAGAGAACATTTTGATCGTGAGAAGGTGCTCAAAGGCATTTTGAAATCTTGTGAAAAACGTCAGATCACATTGGATCAAATGGAGGAGCTGGTCGATTCGATCGAGCGGGATCTTCTGAATACGATGAAGAGAGAGGTGAGCAGCATCGAGATCGGTGAGATGGTGATGAGTCGCCTCAAGGATCTGGATGAGGTAAGCTATGTACGTTTTGCGTCGGTATATCGCGAGTTCAAGGATATTGACAGCTTTATGGAGGAATTGAAGGCGATGATGTCCGAGAAGAAATAAACTGTTGCTGATTGCAAAGAGGTGATGAGATGAAAATGAGGATCAATGCAAATTCAAATATCGAGGCAGTCAAAACGAAGAGTGCGGAAAAGCTGTTCTATAAATATCTGGCAGACAAACTCGAAGGGATCGGCATCGTCAAGATCGCTCCATTCAACGGGCAGTATTTTGATCTGCTGTATGTTGAAGGAGATCGTGCGGCTCTGTTCAAATTCGTCGATACCAATGAGGACACCTTCTCGATCCTTTCCGAAGAGATCATCGAGGTGATCGAGGAGGAACATATTGCGGCGAAGAGTTTGCTGGAGCGTCGGCTCGATGGGAAAAGCATCCCTTATTATTTTGTGATGCCTTATATCGAGCTTGAAAAAGAGGTTCGGGCGAAGGGGATCATCATCGACAAATTTCGATTTGAAGAGCTGATCAATGAGGAACTGCCGTTTGAAGAGCTGCTTTCTTCGGCAGGGCTTGGTCGTGACGAACTGCTGTTTCGATTGGCAGGCGAGTATTTTATCTTCCGACAGAAGGTCGATCTTGGAGAAGTGGTACTCGATCTGGGCAATGAGAAGGAGAGCCTTCAAGCGGTGCTTATGGAGCCGAGTCAGATGGAAGCGGTCAATTCACTGCATTATGGGACGACTTTTTTGCAAGGCTCGACGGGGACCGGCAAGACGAGCGTCCTGTTTGCAAAGATGATCAAGCTGGCAAGGGTGTATGCAAAGGATAAGTTTATGTATATCACCTTCAGCAAGCAGCTTTCCAATGAGATCAAGGAGCTGATCAAACGCCATTATCCGGATGTTGAAAATGTGAAGGTGATGAATTTTCACCAATTCATTCTGTTATTGGGCAAAAAATACAATCTGAAACTCAACAAGCAGAGCAAGCAGAATTTTGCGAAGGAGTTTCAAAAGGTTTTTGATAAGGTGGCAAAGATCTACTCGGGCAAGCGATTCTTCAAAGGGGTCTTTGTCGATGAATCGGAGAATTTTTCTGCCGATGAGATCCGTTTTTTGAGAGAGATCTCGTATCAGAGGAAGAATATCCTCTATCTTTCGTATGATGAAGCGAAGCGGATGGCGCCGCCGAGCGATCAGGAAGATGCGCAGAGCTATCCTTGCGACGATCGTTTGGAGCTGGTGGATAACTATCGTGCGTCTCGCAGTGTCGCGAGATTTAATCTGGATTTTCAAAATGACATCAATGCATTTTCGGCGCTGGAGCTGGAGCGTATGACGAATTACTTCCGAGGTTTTTCAGAGAAAAAGGATGCGCAAGGCAAGGCGCAGGTGATCGAGTATGAAAGCGACAAAGAGATGATGGAGAAGATGCTCCATCTGATCCGGGGCAGTATCGAAAAAGGCTATGACCTTTCGGATATCTGCGTGATCTATCCTTTTAATGAACGAACTTTGGGGACGCCGATCCGTGCGAAGCTCGAGCTGAAAAATTTCTTGGAGCAACAGGATCTCAAGATCACTTTTGCGGAGGACGAGAGCAGCAATTTCAAAAAGCCGAAAGCGTTGATGCTCTCCAATATCTATAATTGTACCAATCTGGAATTTAAGGTCGTGATCCTATGTTATCTCGATATGCTCTATGGGGAACCGAAGAAGCAACGGATCAAGGATGTGCAAAAGATGCTGAATATCATCTACACCGCATCGGGCAGAGCGAAAGACGAGCTCTATGTGATGATTAAAAAAGACGAGCATCGTCCGGGCGTGATCGACCTGTTGAGCCAAAAGATCTTCTAAAAGCGTTGGGGGAGAAATTCAGGAATGTTGATATATGGTGTAAATTCTATTTTTGAAGAGAATAGGGCTCGGGAGCTTCGGGCGATCCCGAGCCATTACGAAGGCGATGTCCTTCAAGTGCTGTATGACGGTTCGACCGAGCAGGGCGAAACGATCTCGGAGACATTGAAGGACCGAGGGACCAAAGCGATCAAACTGCATCCGATCAGTCAGCAGGAGATCGATCGACTTCTCAATACATATTATTCCATCGAGCTGAAAGAGCCGGAGATATTTGAACAGATAAGAACTTTCATTCGCGAGGAACAGTTTGAACGGCTGTTCCTTTATGTCGTGCGAAAGGCAAAAGGCTTCGGGGCAAGCGACATCCATCTTTTTAGGGAGAATGCCTATCTGATCGTTCGCTTTCGCATCAAGGGCGTGCTTAAGACCTTCTGTATTCTCGACGGATCGCTCCTTTCGATCTTAGGGCGTATCGTGAAGGTCAAAGGGAATGTCGATATCTCGAGAAGCCTGCGCCCGATCGATACGCGTCTGGACCTTGAGCTCGAAGGAAAGACGCTCGATATCCGGGTGTCGATCGTCAATACGCTGCAGGGAGAGAAGTTTTCGCTGCGACTGCTCAGCGATGAGAATGTGCCTCATTCTTTGGAAGAGCTCGGACTGAAAAAAAGCTCGGTCGATCGGATCAAGGCGGAGCTGATGAAGGAATCGGGAGCGATCGTCATCACGGGACCGACAGGATCGGGCAAATCGACGACGGTGCGGTGCTTCTTGCGTGAGATCAATCAAGGGCTCAAGCATATCGTCTCGATCGAGGATCCGGTCGAGTATCAGATGGAGGGCGTGACACAGATCCAGGTGGACGATCGCGAAGGGAGCCGCTTTTCAGACGGGGTACGCTCCGTGCTTCGTCAGGATCCCGACATTCTCTTTATCGGTGAGATCCGCGACGAAGTCAGCGCCGAGATCGCGATGAAGGCAAGCATCACAGGGCATTTGGTTTTTACAACTTTACATACAAGATCCGCGTCACTTGCGATCGAGCGACTCGAAAACCTCGGGGTCGATCGACATCTGCTCATCCATGCGATCTCGATGATCATCAATCAGCGATTGGTCGGAGAGCTCTGTCCGCATTGTAAGCGTGAGGAAAGATATGCCGGCGAAACGATCGAAGCACTCGGTCTGAAAGCGGGGGATCCGATCGCCTGCTCCGATGGCTGTGTCCATTGTGATTACAGCGGGATCTCAAAGCTTGTGCCCGTGATGTCGATCTTGTCGATGGACGAGCGGACGAAAAAGATCTATTTACAGCAGGGAGATATTGCAGAAGAAGGGATCCGTGAAGCTGTTGCAGAAAAATTTAAGAGCCGAGAGATCTCATTGACGGAGGCGAGGAAATTTTTATGATGAAAAAATGGCTTGAGCTTAAAGGATCTCTTGTGGATCGCCCGCGCTTAAAACGGAGGAGCAAAAGGAGTCTTGAGGAAAAAAGGGATTTCTACTATATGCTGCGCTTCTATATGAAAAGCCGTCTGCCGATCCTCCATGCGATCGAGCTGGTGCAAGAGGATACGGGCATCGCAGGGATGCAGGAACTACAGCAAAGGATACGAAATGGAGAGCGACTGTCGGATGCGCTTAGCAGCTGTGCTCTGACGGATGATTTTATCGACTCCTGCCTTCAGATCGGAGAAAATACGGGCGATTATAGCGCTTCCTTTCGACCGATCATCGAATATCTCGATCAGAAGGTCGCGGATCGAAAATATTTTCTTCGTATGATCTCCTATCCTTTACTATTGCTCCTGTTGATATTGCTACTGCTTTTGTTTACGATCTTTGTCGTAACGCCGCAGCTCCACAAGACGCTCCTCAGCATCCGTGTTCAGATCCCTTGGTCGATGGAGCTTTTGTACGGGATCTATACCTTCTTTATCGGGCATCATCGAGCGATCCTGTTTTTTGTCATCGCTTTGCTCAGCATCGTTTTTTCGGGACTGTTCGATCAGAAACTGGCGCAGATCCTGCAAAATTTCCTGTACAAAAGAAAGATCGTTCGACATTTTTATCAGGCGATCGCATTGCGAGGGATCTTTTGGCGGCTCAAGGTGCTGACCTCTTTCGGTATCCATCTCGTGCCGGCACTGAAGATCGTGTCAAAGAGTGCCGACCATTTTGGCTATCAGAGGATATTGGAAGAGATCGCAGCGGGTATTCTGAGCGGAAGAGCATTTTATCAGATGCTTGAAGAGTACCCGATCTTTTTTTCATCCGCGATCCTCTCCTATGTGAAGATCGGGGAGAATACGGATACGATGCCGGAAAATCTGCATAATATCGTCGAGTTGATGGAGATCAAGACGAAGGATATGACGGAGGGACTCAAAAAAGTGCTGCAGCCGGCGATGATCATCGTGGCGGGACTGATGATCTCGGGATTGCTCGTGTTGGTATTGCCGATCATTTATTCCGCAACGAATATAAGGGGGATCTGATGAAATTATATTTTATCGAGGCGAATCAGCAGAAGGTCATGCCTCTGAAACAAAGGTTGAGCAAGCAAAGCGGCGATGTGATCGTGGTGCATCAAAGCAAGGCGGATCAGCATATCGATCTGAAGAAAAAAGAGCTTGGGGAAGGGCTTTCGATCGAAAGGGAGGAGCTCGACCATCTGATCATGCTCTGCGGAGAAAAGAATATCCGAAGCGGAAAGATCCGGATCTACACGCCGATGCTTTTTATGCGGGAGAGGATGGAGCAGGAGCCGAGCAAGTGCAGTTTGCTCAAGCTCGACGAACTCTGCCTGCTTGGAAAAGACGGCGAAGTGCGCGAGATCTCTTCGCTCGAACTTACAAAAAATGAGCTTGCCAAATATATTTCATTTTCGCAGGTGTTTGTTCAGGAGGAGATGTGAAGAGATATTGTTTGAATGATGAGATCGTCAGTTATTTGAATAAAAAGAGCCGTTCGGAAGCGATCCTGTTGATCGTTCTGGTCCTTTTTATGCTCTTGAATATCCTGCTATATCATAAGGAACGAAAGCTGGAGAAGCTATACGAAAGCCTTCAGGCGTCGGCACAAAGTGATCAGCTCACGGATGAATATCTGTCGGTGAAGGAAGAAAGCGTGCTTTTGGGCAAGGCATCGATGAAAAAATACTTTGAGATCCTCGATCTCGTGCAGGCGGAGGGGATCGTGTTTCAAGAGGACTCGCTAATGCTGATTTATAACGATCGGAGCGTCCACGAGATCGAGGAGGAGCTTGCAGCGTTTCAAAAAGAGATGGATGTGGAGATCGTACAGATCAATGAAACGCAGGATGCAAAAAAGATCTATGTTGAGGTGCACCGATGAGAAAGAGTATCAAAGCAGGGATCTTATTTATCGCCTTGGTGTCGATCTTTTTGACCATTCCGACGATCCGAAGGATCACGACGCTCCAAAGAGCGATCGACAAAAGCGAGTTTTCAAAAAATGTGGTCGAGATCCCGACCAATGACAGCTACAAGATCAATCTCAAACTCGATGAGATGATCGAAGCGTCCCATCTGAAAAAGGAGAGCCTCTCATTCTATACGCAGGCGCAGGAAGGGATCAAGCTTTTGGAATATCAGATGATGCTATCGGGCAGTCTTCAAGATGTCATCGGATTTGTCGATGATCTGAGCCGATTTCCCGGGATCGAGCTGCGCCTGATCGAACTGGAGCGTTCTGCGCTCATCACGAAGGCGGAGATCCATGCGGTCTTTATAGGGGAGAGCCGATGAAAAGAAAGGGTTTTGGATTTATCGATATTTTGGCAGCGATCGCATTGCTGTTGATATGCTCGATGCTATTGTCCTTTGGGCTGAACGATTACTACAAAAATCTTTATATGATCAAGGCGAATGATCGGATCGAGAGTCTTGTACGGGATGAGATCTTGTTGATCCAAACGACAAAAAACTATGAGAATAAGACGGTGGGGAGCCTCATTTTGCGCTATGAAGAAATGGGGAGCATCTCCTTTCATGAGCAGACCGTTTCGGAGGTCCTGCTGAAAATAGAGGATGGGGAATATGGGATACAAAAAGAATATCGGATCCTGTTTGAAGAGTAGAAGGGGTTTTGGGACGGTCCATATGATCGTGCTGATCATCATCGTTTCGGGCATCGTCGCATCGGCAGTCACCATGACATCGATCTTGGGTCGGAGTCTGGAGAAGGAGCACGACAAGACGCTTCTTGAACTGGAGGAGAACAATCTCTTTACCTTTGTGGACATTCTGGTCAAAAAAGAAACGCAGCGGATCTTTCAAGAGGTCAGGGGAAGTTTGCCGTCGGAAGAAAGTCAACCTTCGCAGCCCCTACAACCCGATCTTTCTTCCTTTGTCAAAAGCTTTTGCAAAAAGGGCAAGGGCATGCTGGCATCGCTGGAGAGCGAGCTTCTTTTCTCTGCCGTCGTTCGAGAAAAGACGGATCTTAGCATCCAAAGCATCCGAATGGAATACGAATACTATGATCACCGTAGCGGAGTGGAACAATTTGTACCGCTCGCAGAGGGTAGGATGCCGAGCGATGAGGAGATCGATCGACTGTCGGACATTCGATCGTCGGAAGATGTGGCGATCCGAGTGATCCTTAAAGCGAAGGATGAGCAAGGCAGGCGGACGGAATATGTGAAATATTATTATTTTGACTTTGATGATGCCATCTTGCAGGAGGATGGAAAAGCGGAGCTGATAGGGGGCGCAGTTTTCTATGGAAGGCAGAGCTAAAAGAGGATTTACGCTTTTTGAGATCGTGCTGGTGATCGCGATCCTGCTGTCCCTCACGATGCTGATCTCGATCAAGCGGGGCAATGAGCAGATCGCACTCGAAAATACAGCGAATGAGATCAGCTCGGCGATCCGTTACGCAAGAAATTGCTATGACTCGGGAGACAGCTCGGTCTATTTTACGATCGCTGCGAAGGAGGGGCAGTATCATGCGCGCGTGATCGAAAAAGGTTTCGTAACGACGCTGGATATCCCGATCGAGAAGTTCATCAAGCTTTCCAAGAAAAGCCGAACGGATGAGGATGAGAGCTTTCACAATTTTTTCCCGATGAATACGAAGCCGCTGGAGATCCGATTTTATCCCAATGCGTCGACGGGTATCAGCATCCTGCTTCAGAGTGAGGGATCCTCGAGCAAATATGTGATCTCCGTCGTGCCGACCTCGTCGAGAGTCCATCTGTATAAAATTAATGAATAAACAATAAAAATGATGGCAACAGTTGACTAAAAATGATATAATAGCTTTGCAGGGGGTTGTGATATGGATATCTTTTACAGCAATAAGATCGTCCTTTCCGACGATGTCATCAAGGGCTATATCGTTGTGGACAAAGGTCGGATCGTGGACATACAAAAAGATAAAAAGCCGGAACAGAGATTTGTCGATCTGACAGATCGTTTTGTCTTGCCCGGTTTTGTCAACATCATGTCCGATGATTACGCGAGAGAAGTCAAGTCCCCGTATAACAAATTCTTTTCGGAAAAGAAGATCTTTCATCAGCTGGATCGTCGCTTAGCGGAGGCGGGCGTGACGACCAATTTTCATACCTTCCATCTGGAAGAGCTTTTGAAAGAGAGATCGGTGGAGGATATCATCGAGTATCTGGGAACGATCAAGAAGGGTCCGATCGACAAACATCTGATCGATCACCGGATCCATCTGATGTTTAAGCTCGGTACGCATCTGGTGAACAAAAATCTTCGGGAGCTGATCCTTTCAGGAGTCGTGGACTTTGTCACCTGCACCGGACTGTACAGCAAAGATGTTTTCAACTATCAGAACCAATATTTTGTTCAGCAGTTGCAGGAGCGCTTTGATCTGGATGATGAACAGGCGTCGCTGGTGCTGCAAAAACTGATCGGCTTGCGTGAGGACTCCGCTTTGGATGAGCTTTCCTACCGCATTCGATGTGCAAAGAATACGCAGCTTCCTTTTGCGTCGGATCGCTACAAGTTGGCGAAGCGATTGAAGGATGAATACAAGATCGATATCGACATGCTATCGGGCGATCATACCAGAGAGACGATGGATCAGATCAAGGAGAGCGGGATCTGCTATGCTTATGATGTCGAAA
Source organism: Peptostreptococcaceae bacterium (assembly GCA_030532705.1). GTDB lineage: Bacteria > Bacillota > Clostridia > Peptostreptococcales > Filifactoraceae > JAUNKE01. Next base: position 11,114 of record JAUNKR010000004.1, on the reverse strand, counting down.
ATATCATTCGACCCAAATGCTCGTCCGAGCTGATGGAGCTTTTGTCCGAGCGTGTCATCGATGTGATCACGGCATCCGATCGCAGCAAGGACATCCTCGAGTACATTTTTGAGATCGAGGGAACTTTGGGACTGCCACAGGCGGTCAAGCTGTTTGCGCAACATCCGGCGAAGGCAGTCAATCTGAACGATCGAGGAAGCATCGATGTCGGCAAGAAGGCGGACTTTGTTGTCGTGGAGATGATCGGCGATATGCCGACGATCGCTATGACGATATCCGATGGAAGGATCGTCGTGCAATATCATTGATAGATGACCTCTTGGAGTGATCCGAGAGGTTTTTTGGTTGGAAAATTTTTGGTGCGAACATTTCGAGCAGCTTCCTGTCCTTAAAATCAAAATGATCGCTTTGGGAAAAAATCGGGAAACGAACGGCTCTTTAGATGTAAAGCGGTTGCATAAGCGCTGTAAATATAGTAAAATAAAGGTTAAAGTAAAAATCGGCAGGAGAAATATTTTGGATAGATTAAGCAAAATTTTGAGTAATGAAAAGATCCTTTTGAACGAGCTGATGAAAGAGCATACGACCTTTCATATCGGCGGCCCGGCGGATATTATGGTATTGCCGGAGACTGAAGAGGACTTGGTCCAGATCATCCGCCTTTGTAACGAGCTCGGACGAAACTTTTTTGTGCTGGGCGGCGGATCGAATATTCTCGTTCCGGACGAAGGCTTGCGCGAGATCGTCATCAAGCTCGGGGATAATTACAGCAAGTTTCGGATCGAAGGCACAAGCGTTGAGGCGGAATCGGGTATTCGGCTGACCGCTTTGTCCAATCGGATCTTGGAGGCGGGCTTGACGAATTTTGAATTTGCAAGCGGGATCCCGGGTACGGTAGGCGGCGGAGTCTATATGAATGCGGGTGCATACGACGGCGAGATGAAGCAGATCGTCAAAAGCGTGCGAGTGCTCGATCGCCGGGGCGATGTGCATGAGTACAGCAATGAGGAGATGGCTTTCGGCTATCGTCACAGTGAGGCGATGACAAGGGGAGACATCATCACGAAGGTTCGATTTGAGCTTCAAAAGGGAGATCCTCGGGCGATCAAGGCGAAGATCGACGAGCTGACGGAAAAACGCACGAGCAAACAACCGCTCACGGAATACAGCGCCGGCTCGACTTTCAAACGTCCCGTCGGACATTTTGCCGGCAAGCTGATCCAAGATGCCGGACTCAAAGGATTTTCGATCGGGGAGGCAAAGGTATCGGAAAAACATTCCGGCTTCGTGATCAACAAGGGAAATTGCAGCTATCGAGAGATGGTCGCATTTATCGAAGAGATCAAGAGGAGAGTTTATGAGCACTCGGGCGTGATGCTTGAGGAAGAAGTAAGGATACTAGGAAAAAAATAATGAAAGCATTTGCAGAATATCATTCACATACTACTTACAGCGACGGGAAGACATCGATGGAGGAGATGGTCAAGGAGGCGATCCGGCTCGGCTATGAGACCTATGGGATCTCCGACCATGGCTATATGCATCAGTTTTTCGGGGTCAAATACGAGGACTATCCGAAGATGCGTGATGAGATCGATCGCCTGCAGGAAAAATACCCCAATATCAAGCTGCTGCTCGGCGTGGAGGCGAATATCCTGGACGATCGGGGCAATATCGACGTGGACGATCATGTGCTCAGATATGTGGACTATGTGATGGCGGGCTACCATTTCGGCTCGAAGGTGAAGGATTTTCGCGGATTGAGAAATCATGCGAATAACTATACAAAAATTTTCGGTTCACGCGAGATCGACTACAATACCAATGGGTTGATCAATGCGATGAAGAACAATGATCTGTTCATTTTGACCCATCCGGGCGATAAGGGTGCGATCTCGACGATCGATGTCGCAAAGGCGGCGCAACAGACCAATACCGTTCTGGAGATCAATGCACACCATGGGCATCTGTCGCTGCATCAACTGATGGAGGTCAAAAATATCGACATTAAATTTTCGGTCGGCTCGGACGCTCACCGACCGGAGCATCTGAAACATATCTCGGATGCGATCGATCGTGCACAGATGGCAGGGATCGATCCGAGCAGAGTGATCAATGTAAAAACGATGGAGGAAAGATGAGATTTGTGATCGTAACAGGGATGTCCGGCTCAGGCAAAAGTGAAGTGATGAGCGTTTTGGAGGACATCGGCTACTATTGCATCGACAATCTGCCGCCTGCGCTGATCCCCAAAATATTGGAGATGAGCTTGCAATCGCAGGGCGGTATGGAAAATGTGGCGCTGGGGATCGATATCCGCGGCTATAATTTTATCAACAGCTACAATGCATCGATCGACCATATCGAAGAACAGCACTATCCGGCGGATGTACTGTTTTTAGATGCGAACGACGATATTTTGGTGCGACGATACAAGATGACTCGAAAAAAACATCCGCTCGAGGTGGACGGGGATGTACTTTCGGGGATCCGAAAGGAAAGAGAGCTGCTCACCGGCATCAAGGCGAAGGCGGATGTGACGATCGACACATCCAAGATGGAGGTCAAGCATCTTCGAAGTCGCGTGCTCGAGATCTTCCAATTGGGGCAATCGCGCAAAAATCTGACCGTGTCGCTGATCTCGTTCGGATTTAAGCATGGGATCCCGCTTGCAGCGGATCTTGTCTTTGATGTGCGTTTTTTGCCCAATCCATACTATATCGACAGCCTGAGGGAAAAGACGGGGGAATGCCAAGAGGTGCAGGATTATGTGATGGACTCGCCGAAGAGCGAAGAATTTTTGGACAAGCTTCATAGTATGATCGACTTTTTACTTCCAAATTATGAGGAAGAGGGCAAGAACTACTTGCAGATCGCGATCGGATGTACGGGCGGCAAGCATCGCTCCGTGACCTTTGTCAATAAGCTGTATGAATTGCTGAAGGACAAGGAATACTATGTGCTGAAAAATCATCGGGATATTGAAAAGAGATAAGTATGAATAAAAAGATAGTCGTTCTCGGCGGAGGGACCGGTCAGGGCAATCTGCTTCGAGGACTGAAACAATTTACGGATAATATTACGGCGATCGTTACGGTGGCGGACGATGGAGGCGGTTCGGGGCTGATCCGAAACGAAAATCGGATGTTGCCGCCCGGCGATATTCGAAACTGCCTGATCGCCCTATCGGATACGGATCCTCTGACGGAGCGATTGATCCGACATCGTTTTGAGAGCGGAAGCATCAAAAACCAGAGCTTCGGGAATCTTTTGATCCTCGCATATTATGAGATCTTTCAGGATTTTGAGAAGTCGATCAACTATGTGGGGGAACGTATCGGCGCCAAAGGGAAGGTCGTTCCTTCGACCAGAGAGCATATCCGTCTGGTAGCCAATCTGGAGAATGATAATGTGGCAATCGGAGAATCCAACATCGCATCGATGGCGATCGCACAGCGTACGGAGATCCGCAATCTCGAGCTTTTGCCGACCGCACCCAAAGCGACACAGTCTGCGATCTCGGCGATCTTGGATGCGGATACGATCGTGATCGGGCCGGGCAGTCTATATACGAGCATCATCGCCAATCTGCTGATCCCGGAGATCGCAGAGGCGATCATTCAGAGCAAGGCGAAGAAGGTCTTTATCTGCAATATCATGAGCGAGCATGGCGAGACCGACGGATTGACTGCATGGGGGCATTTTGAAAAACTTCAAAAACATATGCCTCAGATCCGGTTGGACTATATCTTTGTCAACGACGAAGAGATCGTCGGCGATGTTCAGAAAAAATATGAAGAGGAATTTAAATTTCAGGTACGTTTTGATGAAGAACAAGGTGAACAGTTTGAAGCGATCGGGATACAGGTCGTAAGAGGCGATTTTGCGGAAGTCACACAGATCGGGCATATCGTCCATGACAGCGTCAAGGTATCGGAGCAGATCGTCAAGCTGTAGGTTTTAGTAGGAGGTAGCATGAGAGAAGAGATTAGTGCGGGTGGCGTAGTCGTATTTGGCAATGCTATTCTTTTATTAAGAAAATATAATGGGGACTGGGTGCTTCCCAAAGGCAGAGTCGAAGAGGGCGAAGAACTCATCGATGCCGCACGACGGGAAGTGCGTGAGGAGACGGGGGTCAAGACCGAAGTCCTTCGATACTTAGGGGAGATCCACTATACCTATAAAGACAGCAATGACCATTCAAAGCGTGTGCACAAGATCGTGCACTGGTATATGATGCGATCTTCGGATCTTTATGCGAAACCGCAGCGTGAAGAAGGCTTTATCGAAGCCAAGTATATCCCGGTCGAAAAGGTCGTGGATATGATCCGTTATGATGATGAAAGAGAGATCGTCAAGGTGGCGGTCGAGCTGGTAAAAGCAGGAGATATCAATGTCGTTCTCAATAATAGTAAAAAATGAGCTCGCTCGGATCATCGAGGAGGAGCAGGATCTAAGACTTGCTGAGCTTTCCGCCTTGCTGCGAACGACGGGCGGGATCTCGATCGTCGGTTTGAATAAGCTTGCGTTCACCGTTTCGACCGAGAATTCGGCGATCGTAAGAAAAGTCTTCCGATTGCTCAAGATCTGCTTTGAGATCAATGCGCCGATCCAACTTACGGAGAGAAAAAAAGGCAGGCTCTATCAGATCCATGTGCCGCATGAAAGAGGGGCAAATGAGATCTTGGAACGCATCGGGATCATCGAGATGCAGAAAGACGGTCTGCATCTGCTCGATGAGGTGCCGAAGCGATTGATCGAGCAAGAATATGCAAAGCGTGCCTATATCCGAGGAGCATTTCTCGGCTGCGGATCGATCAGCCATCCGCAAAAGGCATATCATATGGAATTTGCAACGACCGAGGTCGCTTTCAGCCGAAAGCTGATCCGGATCCTAAACAGCTATGATATCGGGGCGAAGCTTATTTTGCGCAAAAATATGCAGGTCGTCTATATCAAGGATTCTGCCAAGATCACGGATATGCTCACGCTAATGGGAGCGAAAGGCGCCAGGACGACGATGGATCAGATCCTGGTAGAAAAACAGATGATCAACGATCTCAACCGTGAGGTCAACTGTGATACCGCCAATATCGAGCGGACGATCCAGGCGGCACAGCGGCAGATCGAGAGTATAAAATATATCAAAAAGAAAAAAGGGCTGAGCTACCTGCCGGAGAATCTTCAGGAGATCGCAAAGCTTCGGCTGAAACATTTTGAGACTCCGCTTGGAGAACTCGGCAAGATGATGAAAAAACCGCTCGGGAAATCCGGTGTGAACCATCGTTTGAAAAAGATCGAAGAGATCGCCGAACAGCTTCGGGAAAAGCTGGGAGATTAAAGTTGGATCATAAGAAAAAGATGTATGTATAAGGAGGAGATATGGAACAAAAAACAGTATTCGATGTGCTCAAGGAGAGAGGATTTATCGCACAGATCACACACGAAGAAGAGCTTAAGGAAGCGTTTAAGCAGGGGGCGATCACTTTCTACACAGGCTACGATCCTACGGCAGACTCTCTTCATGTCGGACATTTCTTGCAGGCGATGGCGATGCGTCATCTTCAAAATGCGGGACATAAGCCGATCGTGTTGATCGGTGGGGGAACGACGATGATCGGAGACCCATCCGGCAGAACGGATATGCGAAAGATGCTCACACAGGAAGACATCAAGGCAAATGGTGAAAAATTCAAAGAACAACTGTCACGTTTCATCGATTTCAGCGACGACAAAGCGATCATGGTGAACAATGCCGATTGGTTGCTCGGATTGGAATATATCCCATTCCTTCGTGAGATCGGGACGGCATTTACCGTGAATCGAATGTTGCAGGCGGAATGCTACAGGTCGAGGATGGAGTCGGGACTTTCCTTCCTGGAGTTCAACTACATGATCATGCAGTCGTATGACTTCCTCAAACTCTTTGATCAATACAACTGTGTGCTTCAGCTGGGCGGTGACGACCAATGGTCCAATATCATCGCCGGTGCGGATCTGATCCGTCGTAAGAGAGAAGGATCCAAGGCATTCGGTATGACCTTCAATCTGTTGACGACTTCCGACGGGAAAAAGATGGGCAAGACGATGGCAGGCGCATTGTGGCTCGATCGGGACAAGACTTCTCCATATGATTTCTACCAATACTGGCGAAATATCGAGGATGCATCGGTCGAAAAATGCTTGGCACTGTTGACCTTCCTTCCGATGGAAGAGGTCAGAAGATTGGGGGCGCTCGAGGGTGCGGAGATCAATCAGGCAAAAGAGATCTTGGCATACGAAGTGACCAAGCTGGTACATGGCGAAGAAGATGCGAAAAATGCACAGGAAGCGGCAAGAGAGCTTTTTGATAAAAACAAGGGAGCAAGTGCGAATGCGCCGACACTCGAAATGCCTCGCAGCGAGATCGAGTCCGGACTAAGCGTGGTCGAAGCGCTTCGACGAACCGGATTGGTCAAGTCGAATTCAGAGGCAAGAACATTGATCAGCCAAGGGGGTGTGGCGGTCAATGAGATCAAGATCACGGATATTGGTGCGATGATCGGTCCGGAGCATATCAAAGACGACATCGTTCTTATAAAAAAAGGTAAAAAATCATTCTATCAAATTAAATTGGTGTAACCGAAGGAGAGAAAATGTCAAAAAAAATAAGAGAAGCACTAACTTTTGACGATGTTTTGTTGGTACCTCAAAAATCAGAGATCCTGCCGAAGGATGTCTGTCTAAAAACAAAACTGACCAAGAAGATCGAACTGAACATCCCGCTGATCAGTGCGAGTATGGATACCGTGACCGAGCATGAGATGGCGATCTCGATGGCAAGACAGGGCGGTATCGGGATCATCCACAAGAATATGTCGATCGAGGAGCAGGCGGCGGAGGTCGATAAGGTCAAAAGATCCGAGCATGGCGTGATCACCGATCCGTTCTTCCTAAAAAAAGACAATACCATCCAGGAAGCCGACAATCTGATGGGACGTTTCCGCATCTCAGGAGTGCCGATCGTCGATGATCATCATAAACTGATCGGGATCATCACCAACCGTGATATTCGTTTCGAGGTCGATTTTTCCAAGAAGATCGAAGAATCGATGACTTACAAAAACCTCGTCACTGCGAAGGAAGGGGTGTCACTTTTTGAGGCACAGGAAGTGCTTCGAAAAAATAAGATCGAAAAACTTCCGATCATTGACGACGAAGGTCATCTTAAAGGGCTGATCACGATCAAAGATATTGAGAAAAAGATCCAGTTCCCGGATTCTGCAACCGATGTGAACGGAAGATTGCTCTGCGGTGCGGCAGTCGGCGTGACCGATGACATGATGGAGCGCATCACGGCATTGGTCAATGCGAAGGTCGATGTCATCGTGATCGATACGGCTCATGGCCATTCCAAAGGCGTTATCGAGGCGGTCAAGAATGCACGTAAGACTTTCCCGGATCTTCAGATCATTGCAGGGAATGTGGCGACCAAAGAAGCGACCAAGGAACTGATCAAGGCGGGCGCGGACTGTATCAAGGTCGGTATCGGACCGGGCTCGATCTGTACGACTCGTGTCGTTGCAGGGGTCGGAGTGCCGCAGATATCCGCTGTGATGGATTGTTATGAAGAAGCACAAAAATATGATATTCCAATCATTTCAGACGGAGGGATCAAATACTCCGGCGATGTGGTCAAAGCGATCGCAGCAGGTGCCAATGTCGTGATGCTGGGCTCATTGCTTGCAGGAACCAAAGAGGCTCCGGGTGAGACGATCCTATACAAAGGACGCTCGTACAAGGCTTACCGTGGAATGGGTTCGTTGGGAGCGATGGAAAAAGGCTCCAAAGACAGATACTTCCAAAAAGATGCCAAAAAACTCGTTCCGGAAGGTGTTGAAGGAATGGTCGCATACAAAGGGGAAGTCGCAGACATCGTATTCCAAATGGTCGGTGGACTTCGTGCAGGAATGGGCTATTGCGGAACAAAAGGAATTGAGGAATTAAAGACCGACTCCGAATTTGTACGCATCACCGCAGCAGGACTTCGTGAGAGCCATCCGCATGACATCACAGTGACCAAAGAGGCACCGAACTACAGCACACAGCTCGGTGAATAATCGATCGCTGAGCAGGCGGACAAAGCAAATCGCTAGAGAACAGATCGTATGAGTTTGAATGATATTTGCACAAACTTATACAATGTAGAAGTACAACTTGCTTGTGAAATGGCAATAGAACCTTACAAGAGCTTTATAAGGAGTTCTATATAAAGGAGATCAATATTTTCCAAGCGAAGAGATAGAAGCGGTAGTTCAAACGAGTGCACAATTCCAAAACGCCTGGTGAAAATTCAAAAAGACAATGGAGCAGGCAGACAAAGTGACTTAGATCAAGAGCGCAGGATCCATCGATTCAGGAGAAAGCTTGAACGGTTGGATCAAAGAATACCATTCTCTCATCTTGGATCGCAGGGTGGTAGGGTGGCTCAAAGTTCCCTTTTGAAAGGGTTTGTTGAAGGTTTTGAATGGGCTTTTGTCACAGCAATATTTTAGAATAGGGGATCTATGGAACAAATCAATGACAATAAAGCAATGGAACAGCTGAAAAAAGGTTATGAGAAAGCAAAAGAAATGTTGCAGGATCATGATAAGATGGAACAGTTTTTGCAAAAACTGGAACAAAAGATCAAAAAGATACCTTTTGCAGGCAAGAAGCTATCCAAGGTACCGATCATGGCAGCTTTGATCAATAGCTATTTCCACAAAGAATATACCGATATTCCTGTCGGGACGATCACCGCGATCATCAGTGCGCTGATCTACTTTCTTTCGCCGATCGATATCATACCGGATGGACTTCCGTTTATCGGCTATGCCGATGATGCGGCAGTCGTAAAAGTCTGCTGGAAGATGGTGGAGTCCGATATCAACAAATATCTTAAGTGGCGCGAAGAAAACAACCGAATTATCGAGTTTTAAAAAGACAAAAGCGCAGATCAGGAAAGTTTTGAAACAATAAGCGTCTGTATTCGAAAGAGTAGGCAGCTTTGACGTTACAAACATCATTCAAGTTTTGGAAGGAACATGATCTGCGCTCTTCATTTTGATCGAGGGATTTTTAAAGCTCAACGATCAATCCCCTGTTTGAGATAACTTAAAGGATATTCAAAAAATGTTCATCTTTGGTTTTTAAAAATGATGGCATATATTTTTACAGCAAAAAGTTTTGAAATATAGAAGACAGCTTGTGTTTCTACATAAAACATCAGTCATAGAAGGAGAATAAAATGAAAAACGAATTAGCCCTGATACTTGATTTCGGAGGACAATATAATCAGCTCATCGCAAGAAGAGTTCGTGACAACAATGTTTACTGCGAGATCTATCCATACTATTTGAGTATCGAGAAAATCAAAGAGCTAAATCCCAAAGGAATTATCTTTACCGGAGGACCAAACTCTGTCTATGAAGACGGTTCGCCGAAAGTAGCACCCGAAATTTTTGAGCTGGGCATTCCGATACTGGGCATCTGCTACGGGATGCAGATCATGACCCAAATGCTCGGCGGCAAGGTAAGCACTGCAAAAACAAGGGAGTTTGGGAAAACTCAGACCAATGTGCTGAAAGAATCGGAGCTGTTCAGATCCACACCGAAAGAACAAAAGACATGGATGAGCCATGTGGACTATGTGGAAGAAATGCCGCAAGGGTTTGAAAAAATCGCAAACACTGCAGATTGCCCGGTGGCGGCGATGGAGAATGTAGCAAAGAAATTCTATGGCATCCAGTTCCACACCGAAGTAGAACATAGTGAATTCGGCGAAGAAATTTTGAAAAACTTCCTCGACATCTGCGGATTTAGCCGTGACTGGTCGATGCAAAACTATGCGACCATCGCAGTGGAAGAAGTGAGACAAAAGGTCGGCGACAAAAAAGTTCTGTTGGCATTGTCCGGCGGGGTGGACTCCTCTGTCGTTGCGGCAGTCATTTCCAAAGCGGTGGGCGATCAGCTGACCTGTATCTTTGTTGATCATGGTTTGATGCGCAAAAACGAAGGCGATGAAGTCGAGGCTGCATTCAAAGACTCCGGAATGCATTTTATACGAGTCGATGCAGAAAAAAGATTTTTGGACAAATTGGCAGGAATTTCCGATCCGGAAAGAAAACGAAAGATCATCGGTGAGGAATTTATCCGTGTGTTTGAAGAAGAAGCGAAAAAGATCGGAGCGGTCGACTTTTTGGCACAGGGGACCATCTATGCGGATGTTGTGGAAAGTGGAGCCGGTGATGCGGCAGTGATCAAAAGCCATCACAATGTCGGCGGCTTACCGGAGCATGTCGATTTCAAAGACATCATCGAGCCACTGAGAAGCCTGTTCAAAGACGAAGTTCGAAAACTCGGACTCGAGCTCGGCTTGCCGGAGTATCTCGTTTATCGTCAGCCATTCCCGGGACCCGGTCTTGCGATCCGTGTGATGGGCGAGATCACCAAAGAAAAGCTCGACATTTTGCGCGATGCGGATTTTATTTTCCGTGATGAGATCGCCAAAGCGGGACTAGACCAAGAGATCAACCAATATTTCGCAGTGTTGACCAATACCAGAACCGTAGGCGTGATGGGCGACTTCAGGACCTACGACTATACATTGGCACTTCGCGGCGTGCGCACCACCGACTTTATGACAGCCGATTGGGCAAGGATCCCATACGAAGTCCTCGACAAGGTCTCCACACGAATCGTCAACGAAGTCGACCATATCAACCGCATCGTGTACGATATCACCAGCAAACCACCAAGCACTATCGAGTGGGAGTAGGAAACGGAATTGCCTGAGCTGAGCAAAATCAACACTTGTAGGCAATGAAACTGCTTCTCCGGTACGCAAATGGTACAAAGTGGCAAAAAGAATAATTGAAATAATAGCCCCTGGTGGCTTGCATTTGGATAAAAAAATGAGACCGTAGCGTGAGTGCTGCGGTCTTTTTTGTGTTTTGGGAAGCGTATATTTACTGTAAATGTTGCTTTAAAGCATTATGATTTTTTGGTTAGTTTGGTTACTACACTAGATACATTGTGATTTAATACTAATACCTATTAAAAAGCATAACGATGTGATATAATAAGATTATGAA
>JAUNKR010000043.1 GCA_030532705.1 Peptostreptococcaceae bacterium | reverse complement strand
TACGCACGGTGGTGTGAGAGGTCGGGGGACTACTCATCCCCTTCCTACTCGATTAGATATCGAAGATCCTTCTTTGCTTGCTAAAATATATCCCAACGATCATGTCAAGATCGACCCGATCGCTAAATATGCCGTACGACTAAATGATCTTGAGGAGCATATCGATCTTTATAAAATGAGGCTCAATGAGTTGCAAGCGATCGAAAAGATCCATTTTTTGAATACACCAAAATCGATATTACAGACGCTGGACAAAAGATACTGTAAAAAGAGATTGCAACAATGTGACTTGGCGATCACACCTCTGTTGGCTTTCGAAGGGACGAACTTTGATGAATTATTGGCATTTTTAAGAAAAGAGAGGATCCCACAGGTTTTTGTAAAACCGAATTTTGGTTCAGGGGCAGCCGGAGTGATCGCCTTAAAATATAATTTGAAAACAGAGGACCTGATCGCTCATACCTCTTTAGCAAAAAAATTTGAAGAAGAGAAAGTGACTTTTGTCAATACAAAAAAGATCCGTAGACTCACAGGATATGATGAGATCGCAGAGGTCATCAATTTTGTTTTGTCGATGGATTCGATCGTAGAGCGATGGATCGCAAAAGATTGTATCGGGGATATCAGCTATGATCTGCGTATCGTTTTTCAATTTGGGAAGATCGACTTTATTCAAGTTCGTGGAGCAAGACGTACAGCGATCACGAATCTTCACTTGAATGATCTACCGATCGATCCGCAGAAGATCGCGTTAAAACCATCGACCTATTCAGAAATAGAGGAGCTTTGCAAGCGTGGGATCGGTTGTTTTGAGGGACTTCAAAGTGCGGGATTTGATATATTGATCGAGAAAGGGTCCCAAAAGCCTTATATTATCGAAATCAACGGACAGGGGGATCTGATGTATCGGGATATTTTTGATAAAAATAAGATCTATCAAAAACAGATCGAGTGGTTTCTTCATAAAGAAAATACTAATTGGAGCATAGAATGAGTAAGCTAAGGGAAGTTCCCAAATTTGTGATCGGTGATCCGCAAAAAGCGAGAATGACCGTTGATATGAATGCAATTGTAGGAAAGCAGGATATTGTGTTTATCTGCCTGGATACTTTGCGCTATGATGTGGCGAAGCAGGAAGAGGAAAAAGGGTACACTCCGAATATCAGTCAGTATGGTCCATGGCTAAAATGTCATGCACCGGGCAATTATACTTTTCCTTCTCATATGGCGATGTTTATCGGGAACCTTCCTTCATTGGCAGAACCGATCCCTTTATATGAGCGAGAGCGTTTATTCGTAGCGAAAGAAAATCAAGGGCTGGGAAAACTTCATCCATATTCTTTCGTTTTTGAAGGAAACAGCTTTATTCAAGGATTGGAAAAGGTCGGCTATCAAACGATCTGCGTAGGCGGTGTAGGTTTTTTCAACAAGCGAACCCCGATCAACAGCATTTTGCCGGATTTCTTTATGCGATCCTATTGGAACACGAGATTTGCATGTCATATTAAAGAAAACTTCGAAAATCAGTTGGATTTTATCGAAAAACTCATGGATAAGATCGATAAGGAACAAAGAGTCTTTATGTTTGTCAATGTAGCGAGCATCCATTATCCGAATTCTTTTTATTTGGAAGATGAAAAAGAGGATAATCTAAAGACTCATGCGGCAGCACTTCGCTATGTCGATCGACATATTTCACGCTTGTTCAAAACATTCTCTAAGCGTGGAAAAACTTTCTTCATCCTATGCTCAGATCACGGGAGCTGTTATGGTGAGGATGGATATCAGTTCCACTGCCATTCCCATGAGATCGTATGGACAGTGCCTTATAAACATTTTTTTGTGGAGGGAAGCAATGAATGAAAATAGTATAAAGAAGACGCTGGGTATCGTATTTGCTGCGATAGGAGGTTTTCTCATCGCCATCGGTCTGGTTATTTTGCAAATGCTGTTCATTGGAGGAAAGGGCAACAATACCTGGGTCATCGGGCTTGGGATCCTATTGCTCGGAGCACCTTTTGCGGCTGTGGGATTGGGCTTTATCTATAGTCTAAGAAAAAAATATCGAATGGAAGATCTGCTGGAGATCGAGGGCATCCGAAAAAAAGCTGTGGTCGTCGATTATAAAGTAAGCAGCTTTTGGGTCAATGGTATTCCACTGTGGAAGCTGGTCGTAGAGACCGATAATGGAGAGCAATACGAGTCGGAAGCTTTCAAAAAACCGATCCTGGAAGCCAAATATCCGATCGGTTCAACGGTGGAGGTCCTGCTTCATCGTACGGACAGCAATATCTATACAGTATCGGTATGGGCAGATGATCTGTAAAAAAGACTATGAGAAGGTAAACAAGAAAGGGGGAACGGATCGATCGAAGCCCCGCTTTCTTGAGGCGATCAGCTCATAGAAAATGCAGATCATTTTTTTACCGAATTTTGAAAGCATAAAATACTTCTTCTGAAAATCGAGGAAAGACAAAAGGATAAATTATGGAATGGGACAAAATCTATACGCAATATATGTACAGCTACCCTCACAAGAGCGCCTATAGATCAGTCGATCGTTTGGATCTGTCAAAATGGCGTAATGCTTTTCGGGAAAGAGCGATGGGGCTTTATTTTCACATCCCTTTTTGCAAGAGCAAATGTGGTTTTTGTAATTTATTCTCTCTTACGAATGTCGATCGAACTAGTTATACAACATATCTGGATACGATCGAAAGACATTCGTTGCAAATGAACAGAGAGATCGACTTTACAAAGACGGATTTTACTTCATTGGTACTTGGCGGCGGGACACCGATGATCCTTTCGGAGCAGGAACTGGAGAGGATCTTTCTATTAACAGAGAAAGATTATAGATTTAATTTTAAGAAGGGATTTTCGGTCATCGAAAGTTCACCGAGTGCTGTGGAAAAAAGAAAATTAAAACTTCTGGAGGATCATTCGTTCAAAAGATTGAGCATGGGGATCCAGTCTTTTGTGGATCGAGAGCTTCGTACTTTGGAGCGGGCGGAAGATCCGTCCATCGTGTATCAGGCATTGGAATCGATCAGAAAGTATGATTTTGAGATCCTCAATGTAGATCTGATCTATGGAACACCGGGGCAGACAGCAGAGAGCTTTTTGTATTCTCTCAAGGAGGCGCTGAAATTTGAGCCGGAGGAATTTTTTCTATATCCTCTGTATAAACAGGAAAATGCACGATTGTATCATAAGTTTATGATAGACCATCGTTTGCAATACGAATTGTACCGGATCGGCAGGGATTTTTTGACGAGTAACGGCTACCATCAGTTGTCGATGAGGAGTTTTTCTAAGAAAAAGGCACAAAATCCCGATTGCGGATTTGAAAATACATTATCACTCGGTTGTGGCGGGAGAAGCTATTTTGATGAGCTGCATTTTTGCGAGAAATATGTATCGGAGCGAGCCGATCGTGAATTCGTCTATTCACGCTATCTCCAAAAGGATGATTTTTTGACCGATGTCACGATGTTTTTGCTGGATGAGGATGAAAGAAAACGCAAATATTCGATCAAGAATTTGTTATATATCACCGGTTTGAGCGAAAAAGACTATCATCACCATTTTGGGACAGATTTTTTGGAAGACTTCGGCTTTGTAAACGATCTGATCGAAAAGGGACAGGTCGATCGAAAAGATCGACGTCTATTCTTGAGTCCGGAAGGGATGGGACGATCCGATCATATCGGACCGATGTTTATGTCCCAAAAAGTAAGAGAGAAGCTGGGATATGAGTAGAGTATATTATCGGGGAATGATCGATTTTTGTAACTATGCCTGTAGCTATTGTCCTTTTGCAAAGAAGCGATCCAGCGAAGAAAAGATCGAAAAAGAAAAAGCTTCGTTACAGCAACTGTATGATAGGGTCCGAAAAATGCAGGAAGTCGAGCTGATGTTCACACCTTATGGGGAAGCACTCGTCCATGATTTTTATCAAGAAGAACTGATCCGTTTTGCAAAGCTACCGAATGTCCGGGCAGTTGGGATCCAAACCAATTTGAGCTTGGATAGTGAAAAATTTTTGCTCAAGATCAAAGGTCCAAGCGATAAGATCAAATTCTGGGCGACCTATCACTGTGAATATGCAAATTTGGATCATTTTGCGGAGAAAGCCAATCAGCTATCGAAGAAATTAGAGCTTTCGGTCGGGATGGTAGCAAGCGGTGAGAATTTGGACGAGATCCGTATTTTGCGCCGTCGTCTATCACCGGAGATCTACCTCTGGCTCAATGCGATGGACAAGCGAAAGTATTCTTTTAGCAAAGAGCAGATCATGCGTCACTGCGAAATCGATCCGATGTTTATCTATGAATTTCGTCAAGGCAGAGAAAAGAGCCTGCATCCTTTTGCACGCTGTCGCTCGTATGATCATCTTTATATTGACAATGGAATTTGCTCCTCAAATTGTTTTTTCAAAAAGAAGCGCTTGATCTCGGAGGATTGTAACGATCATAAACGCTGTGATTGTTATCTGGGATATTCCAATTTTCAGGATACTCCGGTAGCAAATTTTTTTGGGAGCGGGTTGACATTTCGCGTGCCTCAAAAACGTCAATATAAGGCATTGTTTATCGATCTGGACGGCATCTTGACCAAGTCCAACGGACAGCTCCGTGAGGATCTGGAAAGTACACTTTCTTTATTGAGTCAAAAAGCAAAGCTATATCTCGCTACGGCGCGCAATCTTTCGTCCGCACAAACGAAGCTTGGTAAATATATGCGATATTTTAGCGGAGGCATTTTTTCCGATGGGGCATTGACGATGGATTTTGAAAAAGGCGATGAAAGAATAATACCACTGGAGAAGGAGCTCTTAGAGGATTTGGTATCGATGTTGAATCAAAAGAACGATGACCTGAGTGAAAAAAATCGAGATCCTCAGGAAAATTCTTTGACAAAGGAAACCGAAATGACTGCAAAATTTCCTCGCAGAGCAAGGATACCAGGTGTTTTATGGGAGGATCGCCGGGGAGATAAGATCCTTCGGGTACGGATCAAGGCGGAGCTTGCGAAGGAGTTTGCAAGGGAAGGAGCTGGGTTTAAGGCAGCTTCGGCATTTGATCCGATGGAGCAGGGAGCTGTCAAAATACAGAAGCAGGAGATCCACAAAATGAAGCATACCGGATCGAAGCTACGCCGATATGGCAACCGATGTTATATCCAGAGCGAAGAAGCCGGCAAGAAAAATGGGATGCTCTTTCTGATGGCTGCACATGGATGGAAAAAAGAGGAGGTATTTTTTATCAGCGATAATCCTCAGGATGACGAAGTCTTCCGGGCTTTTCCCTATACTGCGACACCGATGGGGACGAAAGATGTGGAAGGACTTGCTTATTATGAGCTGGATCTATCACATCTTGGATTTATCATCCGCTGATAAGGTCAAATATTGGGGGAAACAGCATCATTTTCAAGTCAATGTCTAGAAAAAAATGATTTGCAATAAATAGAATAAAAACAAAGTCATCGTCGAATGTATGGACTGTACTATAAAAGCACGCTCAATTTTGCGTGCTTTTATAATGGATAAAGTCAACAGAAATAATTCAGTCATTGACTTTTTATTTAAGTCTATAAACAGACAGATATCAGAGTATATTTTAAAGTCAATAAAGCAGTAAAATGAGGATCAAAGTAAAAAAGAAAAAATTAATAGTAAAAAATTTTTTAACATGGATCTTACAGATCAAACACTACAAAAAATTATAGTTTATCCTTAAATAAGATATCTGAAAATTAAATCATGGGATTTGAATCGGAAAAATGATCAGCTTGGGAAAAATCATTTTTGAGTAAGAAATACTTTGATAGAAAGAAAATGCAACAATAGATCGTAAAGTAGAGTTGATTTTTACAAAGCAAAAGGATATACTGAGTCTAAATGGGAGAAGAAAAAGATCGGACCGGTGAGGAATGATATTATATAAAAATTATTTTCGAAAAACAAAGGAGGGAATATGTCCGCACCATCATTAAAATATCGTATGCTAAAAAAGCTTATCAAGGCTTTCGGAGTCAAGAAGTTTTTTCAAAAAGATCAGGAAGTGATCGTAGAAAGAATGCGAAAAGAGATGTATAAGGTCAAGATCCCTAGGTTTTCTGATACTAGAGTCAAATACGAAGTCAGGGAGTTTTGCGGAGAGAAGGTCATTTATATCACACACAAGAAACCGGTAAAAGAGGTTTGTCTGTTCCTGATCGGGGGTGGGATGCTGAGGCATCCAACGCCGGATGCGATCAAGGGAGCCCTTAAGATCGCACTTGCCAGCGGACGGGATATGGTGATCCCATACTATCCTTTATGCATCGATCATACGATCGACGAGGTATATGACTGGCTTTACCGATTGTATCGATCGATATTGGAAAGCTATGATATCTCGGATATGATGATCACGGGAAGTTCATCCGGCGGAGCTTTGGCATTGGGGCTAGTCTCTCATATCAATGCTTTGGGGAGGGAAGTTCCTCTGCCAAAAAAAATCTATTGTTCATCACCGGGGAATTGTTTTAGAGACAGAAGATCCATCGAGCAAGGCTATGAGCTGAACAGAAAGGATATTTTACTGGATATGGCATATTTTGAGATCTACGATAAGATCATGACCCACGGAAGATCGGTGCCGGAATATATGCTTTTCTTAGAAACGGGGAATTATCAAGGGTTGGAAGAAGTGTATCTGTCCTATGGGAGCGATGAGGTATTGTATGCTGCCTGTGATAAAATCAAAAATAGGCTACAAGAGCAGGGGGTGAATGTGATCTTGGAAGTGGGAGAAGGGCTGTTCCACTGCTATCCTTTTTTCCCGATCGTGAAGGAGACACAGGATGGCTGGGATAAGATGGTAAAATATCACTCCAAAAGATAAAACTTTCGGATGTGTATGCGAATACGATGATCTAATGAGATCACTTGGAGAAAAATTTATCCCTAGAGCATGAATCGCTTTGGATGAAGGAGATCATCCGTTTTGGTGTTTTAAATGGATCAATATAAAACCATATTTGATAGAGAAATTTTTTAGAAATTAGAAATGGAATCTATGAGAGAGCTCCGGTTTTGGCGCTTTCCACAGATTCCATTTTTTTAATCTTTTTTGTTGTCAAAATACTTACACACGAAACTTCGAAACTGGCTTTCGAGAGGGCTCAATGTTGCTTTCTTATGGCAGATAAAATGAAATTGGCGTAAAGAATGAAGGTTTTCGATCTCATAGACCAATACATCGTCTTTGTCTGTAAAAGTATGAGCGAAAGAACGTGGCACAAAAGAAAATCCCGCATTGAGCTCGACCAATTTTTTTGCCATATAAAAACTTTCCGCTACAGCTACGATGTTGAGCTGATGGTAAAGAAGATGCTGTTTGGCAAGCTCGCGTGCGATGATGGAGCCGGAGCTGGAGCCTTCTTCTCGAATAATCATCGGAAGATGAAGGATCTGTTCGATTGCCAGATTGTTTTGGGCAAGCGGCATCTCTCTCGGTCCGATAAAGACCATATCGTCTTCATAGACTTGTAAGGACTCAAAGTCATTGTTTGGTTTTGAGCCGACAAAGCCTAATGCATATTTTTTATCGGAGATCGCATCGATCACATCCTGGGAGTCCATATGATGAAGCTTAAATAGGATACCCGGAAAATCCTTTACAAATTTTGCCACAAGTTGTGGAACGATCGCCTCACCCGGAACGGTGCTGTATGGGAGCTCTAAGGTTCCGCCGAATTGTCCGATCAGATCATTGATCCGGAATAATGCGGAATCACGTTGCTTGATCAGTTCGACGGCGTGATCCCGGAAGATCTGTCCCGCCTGTGTCAATTCGATCGTTTTGCCGTGGCGCTCGAACAACGGTGTCATAAGTTCTCTTTCTAAATTTTGGATATGATTGGTCAGCGTGGGCTGTGTGAGGTAGAGCTCACGGCTTGCCTTTGAAAAACTGTTGTACTTTGCGATGGTTATAAAAGATTCAAGTTGTTTAAAGTCCATAATATTCTCCTCGAAAGATCATCGGGCTTTCGGATGCTTGTTTTGATAAAAGTCCGAGATCCTATGTAGTTTTGTAGTGATGAGAAGCAGCATCGATCGCTGTTCATCATACTTCGAATATTATACCATTATAGAGAAATTTGGGATGGGGAAATAGTTTTTTTATAATAAAAAATTTTTATCGATAAGAAAGAGAAATCTTATAATAAGAATCAGGAGAAGATCTTCTTCGGAAAGAATGATCCGTGATCAAGTAAGAGGGAGCGGGAAACATCTACTGTAAAAGGCTATGAAAGAAAAAGGCGGCGATCTTTTTGGCGGTGGACTTGACAGAAAAATTTGGCGGGCATATAATATAACTAAGTAATATAACTTTGTTATAAGGGGTGAGAAAGATGGTTTCAAGCACACAGCAGCTGATATTGGAAAGTGGGAAGAGGTGGTTTTTGGAGAAAGGATTTAAAAGTGCACCGCTTCGGTCGATCGTAAAGGATACAGGATTTACTCCTGGGGCTTTTTATGGATACTACAAGACAAAAGAGGAACTATTTTATGCCTTGACAGATGAGACGGCAGAAGGATTGGTGTCGATCGTTCAGTCGATCGGGGAGGAAATGGAGGCATTGCCGCCGGAGCGCATGCTTTATGAGATGGTGGACTGCTATATCCGTCGTTTGCCGGAGCTGGTGGGCTATCTTTGCGAGCATCGGGAGGAGATGCAGCTCATCCTTCGATGTTCCGAAGGGACAAAGTATGAGAACTTTTTGGATCTTTTTCGCATGAGAAATCGTGAATTTCTAAAACAGGCGACAGAGCAGGCAAATCGTGCGGGCAAGCAGGTACATGGATTACCGCCGGAGACTTATGAGCTTTTGATGAGAGGATATTTTCATATGTTGAGCCTCATCGTATTGGAGGAAGAGGAGCCGGAGAAGATCTGCCGGATGATGGAGCAGATTGCTCTCGTTTATAAAAATGGAATGTTGAGCTTAATGGAGGAGGGAGAGCAATGAAATACGGGATCACAGCAAAATTTATAAAAGTTGCCTTTTCAAAAACGGCTTTTCGCTATATGGCGGAGCAGGTGCCGAGCTTGGATATCGATGTATTTCGCCGAAAAGTCTATCGGGAGTATCGGGAAATGGTCGAGCGGACACCGGAAGTAGGTAGTTTACGTGAAAATGCCTTTGTGATGGCGCTTTATGCGGCATGTTTCTTTCTGGCGATGTATAAGATAGGACGAGAATTTATGACGGATGAATTGGTCGAAGGGCTGGTGAAGGAAGTTTCATACTGTAAGGCGATGCGGATGGCAAAGGAAGGCAAGAGTGCTTTTACGGAGAAAGAGATCCGAAATCGAACCAAGCAATCGCAGTGGACGAGAGATCATATCGATAAATATCCGGAGAATTGGTATTATTATTTTGATAAGGTCGAAGGGAAGGATGAATACTATATCACCCATAAGGAATGTGCCATCTGCAAGTTAGCGAAGAGAGAAGGTTGCGAAGAAGTGACGCATCTCCTTTGCAAGATGGACTATTATGCCTTTGATCTTCAGGGAGCGGTACTCGACCGTACAAAGACGCTTGGCGCCGGGGATGATGAATGTAATTTTCATGTGATGAGCAAGGAGAGGGCAAAAGAGATCGGATTCGTACAGAGTCCGAATGCGAAATAAGGGGGATAAAATGGAGAAGATAAAGATCCAAAAGAATACGGTACAGGAAACTTTGATCATTCCGCTATATGCAAGAAAGCTTTGTACGGAGCTTTTTCCGGAGCTGTTTCGGGATGAGGCGGCAGTGGAACTGATGGATCGTCTGGACTACGACTTCTCAAAGGTGGAGAAACAGTCCAAAAGTACGATGCATATTTTCGGAGCACTGGAGGTCGCGATGCGCCAGAATGATCTGGCATGGGAAGTGCGAGAGTATCTAAAAGAACATCCGAAAGCGGCGGTGGTAAATCTTGGCTGTGGACTGGATCAGACAGGCAGAAACTGTGACAATGGAACTTGCCGGATCTATAATTTGGATTTTCCGGAGGTCATCGAGATAAGAAATGAGCTCCTTCCGCCCAAAGAGCGGGAGATTAATCTTGCCACCGATCTGAATGATCTTTCGTGGTTTGATCAGATCGATGCCTCGGATGGGGTGATCTTTTTTGCCGCAGGGGTATTCTATTATTTTCAGCGAGAAGCGGCAAAGCGACTGATCATTGTGATGGCGAAGCATTTTAGAGGGGGGCGGCTCGTTTTTGATTCCTGCGGCAAAACCGGTGTCCGAATGATGCTGAAGACTTGGATCAAGCAAGCCGAGATCAAAGATGTCGGCGCCTATTTCTACATCAATGACCTCCGAGAGCTTGATGACTGGGAAGGGATCCGAGCATCGAGCCGAGGATACATGCTGGGGTATTATTCCTTGGACGGGGAAAATATCAAGACGATCTATCGCCTGTTGGCAAAGCTTGGCGACGGCCCGATCGGAATGAAGATCGTCCGTTTGGAATTCACCGGTTTGTAGAAAATCATCAAGAGTGTAAAGTGCTTTGGGGAAAAGAGCATTTAGACGATGTCAAACGATAAAGAGCAATTGGAGCGGATAGCCGAAACCAGCCATTTCTTTTATATGAGAAGCAAGATCTTATAAGTAGTAATTAAGTTGAAAAAAAGATTTGCACAAACATTTTGATTGTGCTATAATAATTCGATGTGAGATTAACGTCTATGGACGGGGAGCGATCCTTTCTCCACTTTTCTGCTCGCCAGTGCGAGCCGTATAGTCCAAAGGGAGGTGAAAGTAATGAAAAATTACGAATTGGTTTATGTACTAAGACCAGCAATCGAAGATGAGGCAAAAGAAGCTGTACTTGACAAAGTAAAAGCGATAATTGAAGCATCAGGCGAAGTTGATCAGGTTGACGTATGGGGCGTAAAAAGACTTGCATACGAAATACAGAAGCTAAGAGAAGGCTACTATGTGCTTGTATCATTCAAAGCAACAGTAGATGTTCCGAAAGAGCTTGACAGAAACCTTAAGATCAATGACAACGTAATTCGTCACATGGTAATTAACCTGGATGAGAACTAGGAGTCTGATATGAATATTGCTATTTTGATCGGAAGACTGACAAAAGATCCGGAATTGCGTTATATTCCATCGAGCGGAAACCCCGTAGCGAACTTTTCTATTGCGGTGGACAGAACTTTTGTAGGAAAAGACGGACAGAAGCAGGCAGATTTCTTCAACATCGTGGTTTGGGGAAAGCAAGCTGAAAATGTTGCGAACTATCTAGCAAAGGGAAGTCAGGTGGCGGTGAGAGGTCGGATCGAAAACCGAAGCTACGAGACGCAAAACGGTGAAAAGCGATATATCACAGAGATTATTGCAGATAATGTACAATTCTTGGGCAAGCCGAGCGGCACATCCGCACCAAGAAATGATTTTAGTCAAGGGTCATCAAGCGAAGATACTTTTATGCCGTCGGGTTATGAGGGTAATGTGAATGCATTTTCTCCAAAAGGGCTCGATGAGGATGGATATAAAGCGCTTGAAGACGATGATGTACCATTTTAACGAAGGAGGTTTATCATGGCAGCACAAAAAGGCATGAGAAAAAGAAGAAAAAAAGCTGATCCATTTGCAGGAGATAAGATCAATCAAATCGATTACAAAGATGTTGCACTTCTAAAGAAGTATATCACTGAAAGAGGAAAAATTCTTCCAAGAAGAGTGACAGGAACTTCTGCAAAAGCTCAGAGAAAATTGACTTTAGCAATCAAAAGAGCAAGAAATCTTGCGTTGCTACCATATTCAGTAGAATAAAAATAAGGAGTGTTGCAAAAATGGTTTTCATTTTGCTCACTCCTTTTTTATTGTTCGTAATATAGTCAGCCCCTTCAACCGATGATGGACAGCATCTTTTCGGATCCAAGGATCATCTGTCGATGTTTTTGGAGGATGGATCTTTGCTCGGGAATGACCGCTTACATATTGAGCACGGATCTTATCCTTGCCAAGATCATGCTGAGGGCGACTTCGTTTTTGCCTCCGCGAGGAACGATGATGTCCGCATGTCGCTTGGTCGGCTCGATAAATTGGTCGAACATCGGTTTTACGGTCGAAAGGTATTGTTCAACGACGGATTCGAGTGTTCTTCCTCTTTGTTGCACATCGCGCATCAGACGGCGAATAAAACGAATGTCGTCATCCGATTCAACAAAGATCTTGATATCCATCAGTTCCATCAGCTGTGGGCAGTCAAAGATCAAAAGCCCTTCTACGATGATCACGGGAGCCGGCTCGATATGGACGGTCTCGTCCAAACGCGTATAGGTGATGAAGGAATATTCGGGTCGATCGATCGCCTGACTTGCTTTCAATTTTTTGAGATCCTCCACCATTCTTTCGGTGTCAAAAGCATTGGGGTGATCGTAGTTCATTTTTACTCTTTCTTCAAATGGAATGTCTCGGTTGTCCTTATAATAAAAGTCATGTGATAAAATGATGGAATTTGGGATCGCCAAATTCAGATTTTTTGCAAGGGTCGTTTTTCCGCTTCCGGATCCTCCTGCCACACCAATGATCAATGGGGTCGTATTCATGATTTCTCCTTGTGTAATCCTCTATAAATTCCTGTTAAAATTTCATGTGCATATTCTTCTTTGTCATACATCGTTGAACAAAGGGCGATCTCTGCGGCAAGATGATTGTCATAGGGGACTCTTTCGATCGAAAATGAAAAATCGCCTTTTATTTCTGAATCAAGATCGCCTTCCAAGATCACATAGGTGGCCTTGGTGCCGTCAAAGGGCTGTCCTACACTGCCGGTGTTGATAAGCCATCTGCCCTGTGTACTTTCAAGAGGATCTTTGTTTGCCTGACAAAAGTCTTTATAGAATATGTAGGAGCGTGGATCCGCTTCAAAATGTTTCTGATAGTGATCTTCATCAAAATAGGTGGAATAGGCATAATGGATATCTCCATAGATCGCGACCTGCGTTCTCTGATCGGGAAAACGGCTACGAAAGAGGGATGGCACATCAAACATTTCCGCATGAAGTGTAAGGCTGCTTCGGCCAAACACTCGACAATAGACATCATGGGGATGCGCATGAAAAAGGCGAACAAGATGCCCGCTGAGATAAAATTCGATGCCATAGTCAAGAGAATGGAGCCAGTTGACCTGCTCGGCGGAGATATTCTTGCGGTAATATCGGATCGGATCTTCATCGATGTCAAATCGCAGCAAAAAGTCTTCCCAATTTCCGAGGATACTTTTGGTGCAGTATGCTTTGCAAAGATCAAGACATTCCGAGGGCGAGGGTCCTTTGCCGATGATATCGCCCAGACAGTAGATGGTATCGATATTTTGTTTTTTGATATCAGACAGCACAGCCTCCAATGCCGGAAGATTGCTGTGAATATCCGAAATGATCGCGATCCTTGACATAATCCTCTCCAATCCATTATTTTGTGGTATCATTATATCATATATCATCGAATGCTGTGAAGAACGGGAAATAAGATCGGTCGATGAACGTTTGATAAACTGGTAAAGTGCTGTGAGAAATAGAGCGCTACATTGGAGCTGTCTTCATTGTGTTGAAGTTGTCAAGGAACAGGGGATATGTTAGAATAGAGGAAAGGCATTCTTTTTAAGGGAGATTTGTATAGTTGATGGTTTGAGGAAGGGGGATCCGATGTTACAACAAAAAGATCTGCAAGCGGAAGAAAATCAAATCCGAGAGCGTATCAACGACCAGAAAAGGGAGGCGGCTCAATCTATGCCGGAGTATCTGGAGGTACTCGGGAGAAGACAAAAGGTTTATATGCTGATTGGAGGGATCGGCTTTGCAATTGGTGTCGTATTGAGCATGATAGAAAATAAAATGGAAGAGCCGAGCAAACTGTTGTCAGTTTTTGCCGGTCTTGGGCTGATATGTGTGCTATTCTTTTTCTATGGAGGATATCATTGGCTGAGCGATCGGTGGTTTAGGAAGAGATAATGGATCTTATAGCAGCGAAAGCTGCTAT
This sequence comes from Peptostreptococcaceae bacterium, assembly GCA_030532705.1. Classification (GTDB taxonomy): domain Bacteria; phylum Bacillota; class Clostridia; order Peptostreptococcales; family Filifactoraceae; genus JAUNKE01. The sequence goes on along the minus strand of JAUNKR010000043.1, from coordinate 2,888 downwards.
TTTTGATAAGGGCTCTATTTTAAGATCAAATGAAACTTGAGGAGGCTATATGCAGATCATAGAGTTGGTATTATTGATCATGGTCGTGGTCGGGATCTTTCTTTTGCTGATAAAAAATTCGGCTTGGGACGGACGAGCCAAGGAGGAGCTGGAACGTTTGCACAACAGCTTGCAAAATGAGTTCAGTAATATTCGTGTGGAGACGGCAAACAGTATCAAGCAGGCGATGGATTCGCAAAATCTTTTGCTTCAAGGAGAGGCATTGGAGAGCGAAAAAAGAATGGAAAATGTGCGTGTACTTGTTGAAAATCGTTTGATGGCGATCCAAAGCGATACCGGTCAAAAGCTCGAGCAGATGCGTGAGATGGTAGACAAAAGGCTTCAGGTGACATTGGAAAATCGGATCAGTGATTCTTTTAAGATCGTCAATGATCGATTGGAGCAGGTTCACAAAGGGTTGGGAGAGATGCAGACCTTGGCGACCGGCGTCGGCGATCTTAAAAAGATCCTTTCGAATGTAAAGACAAGGGGGATGCTTGGAGAGTTACAGCTCGGGGCGATCTTGGCAGAGATCCTGTCGCCGGAACAATATGAGGCGAATGTGGCGACAAAGAAAAATAGTCGAGATTTCGTTGAATTTGCAGTAAAAATGCCATCGGACGGCAATCAGGTCTATTTGCCGATCGATGCAAAGTTTCCATCAGATGCGTATGAAAAGTTGGTCGATTCATATGAGCTTGGCGATATGGGGGAGATCCAGCGAGCGAAGATAGAGCTTGGCAATCGGATCAAAAGTTTTGCAAAGGATATTTCGGAGAAGTATATCGATGTTCCGAATACGACGGAATTTGCGGTGCTATTTTTACCTTTTGAGGGGCTTTATGCAGAAGTGGTGCGGCTGGGACTTTTTGAAGACCTTCAGCGAAAGTATCGGGTGACGATCACGGGTCCGACTACGATGGCTGCTTTTTTAAATAGCCTTCAAATGGGATTTCAGACATTGGCGATCCAGAGGCGATCTTCGGAGGTATGGGAGATCCTTTCGTCTGTGAAAGCTGAATTCGATAGTTTTGAAAATGTGTTGAACAGCACACAGAAAAAACTGGATGCGGTGTCTTCTGAACTGGATAAGCTCGTAGGAGTGCGGACAAGACAGATCCAGAGGAAACTGAAGGATGTTCATCGACCGGAGTAATAGGGAGAGGAATGTTTTGGCTTCTTAGGAAGCCGATCGGAGGAAAACTAAGGTATGACAAATCGGTTGGGCGAGGAGAAGATCCATAGCCTTTTATGGGAATTGAGCATCCCGGCTATTTTAGGGATGGTCAGTTCCGCAGTCTTTAATATTGTGGATCGATATTTTGTGGGGAAGATCGATCCGTTGGCATTATCGGGCGTCGGGATCACGATGCCGATCCAGATTTTGCAGATGGCAGTCGTTTTGTTGATCGGGATCGGGGCTTCCACCTTGATCTCGATCCGATTGGGGGAAGGGGAAAAACAAGAAGCGGAAGATGTTTTGTGGCTATCTTTCAAATATATCATCCTAACAATGACGATCTTTTCCATATTGTTTTTGTTATTTGAAAAGAATATCTGGGATTGGTTGTCTGTATCGGACGAGGTCTATCCTTTTGCCAGATCATATATTTTGATCCTGATCATCGGATCGATCGTTGGGCTGCCCGGTTATTGTCTCAATAATTCGCTGCGTTCGATCGGGCGAGCAAAAATTACGATGAATGCGATCCTCGGATCTTCGGTTTTAAATATGGTATTGGATCCGCTGTTTATTTTCGTTTTTGATATGGGCGTGGCAGGAGCTGCGATCGCGACGGTGATATCGCAAATAGCGCTTACGATCTATATCACTTGGTATTTTATCAGAACGAAGGGGCTGGATATCCATTTGAAGTTTCGGAAACCGCAGGGGGAATTTGCGCTGTTGAAGGAGATCTTTTACAAAGGATCGCCGACATTTTATGTACAGATATTGGCTACTTTTATGAGCGCCTATGTCAATCGAAGTTTTATAGAATATGGCTCGGATCTTGAAATTGCATCGTTGACGATCATTTCTACGATCTTCAATTTTTATCATTTGATCTTGATCGGTATCGTGCATGGCAACCAGCCGATCGTCGGGTATAATTGGGGGAGTCGTCAATATGATCGAGTATGCCGATCTTTGGAGCTTTCGGTTTTATATGCTTCGGGGATCTCTCTGTTTTTCTTTGTTCTGGTTCAGTGGCGTGCAGGATTTTTTGTGTCATTTTTTACAGAGGATCCGTCGTTGATCAAGATCGCTTCTTCGGGTATGAGACTTTATCTATTAGCGATCCCTCTGCTTGGTGCGCAGGTGATCGGAGCGCAATATTTTCAATCGGTCGGCAAGTCCAAACGATCGAGCTTTCTGCTGTTTTTAAGATATGGGATCATTGTCGTGCCGTCGATCATGATCTTGGCACCTCGCATGAGTGCGAAGGGGATCTATTTGAGCAATGCGATCTCGGATCTTGTAGCTTCGGTGATCACGATCGGCTTTATTGCGGTTGAGATCAAAGGGCTGAAAAAACTCTACGATGAGAAGCAAAAGATCTAAAATGGATGGAGCGGTCTCCCAAAACGGATCAGGCTTATGATCCGGCGGGGAACTCAACGACAGTCACGATATAAATTTAGAAGATCTCAGTGTATAGGATAAGGATCCTATCGTCTGATCCAACGGGATCATATCAGAAGAATCATTTTTATAATGCTAAGAACAGTAAAACACGATCTGAAAATCGGAGCGTGTTTTTGTTTACAGAAAAGGAGCCGTTTATAGCAGCTCCTTTTTGTTTGCCCAGCATGGGCGTTTTCTAACGGGTGAAAGTCCCGAGTGCACG
>JAUNKR010000042.1 GCA_030532705.1 Peptostreptococcaceae bacterium | reverse complement strand
TGTTTACATGCGGTTTCGTTCTTTCAAATTTAGCCTTAGCCATTTTATTTCCTCCCTCAATATTAAGTATAATAATATTTTATGTTGGAGCTCACGAGCGGACTCGAACCGCCGACCTCGTCCTTACCAAGGACGTGCTCTACCTACTGAGCCACGTGAGCAAGCTACCTCCCTTATTTTATAAAATATTACTACCTCTTGTCAATAGTTTTCTTTTTATTCTTTGCATTGTGCTGGTAATCCCTTTATAAGTTATTCCAACTTCCTCTGCCATTTCTGAATAAGAATAATTTTGCAAGTATAAATTTAATATTTGTTTCTCTTTATTAGTCAATATCCTTTTGAGCGCTTGGTCGAGAAGCTCCATCCGTTCCTTCGAAAGAATGATCGCTTCCGGATCCCGATGTTCCTCTGACTTATTCACAAAAAAATGCTCATACCCCTCATTGTCATCGTTCTCAGCATCCAGTGAAACATAATTGTTGAGCGGAGAATGTTTTTTTCGATTGGCAGATCGGATCGCGTCAATGATCTGACGATTGATACAGGTTTTTGCAAAAACATGGAAGTAGATCCCCTTCTTACGATCAAAATCACGGATCGCTTTATAAAGTCCGATCATCCCTTCTTGTAAGATATCTTGAAAATCTCCCCCTACGATATTGTATGGTCCGGCGATCCTTTTAACAAGATTTTTATATTTCTGCAACAAATAATCTTGGCTGTCTCGATCCCCTTGTTGTGCTTTTTCGGCAATATCATCATCCCTTGCATCCGCTTTGCGAGGGTATTCAATGGATTCTTTTCTGATACTTTATCAACTCCTTCTAAGTTTTTCAAGTTTCTCGTAAGTTTCTCGATCCAGTTGTTGCCCTAAAGTATATCTGTTATCGGAGCGGTCTTTTATGATGGTGCGGATACTATCCTTGCTCTCCTCCACTTCCAGCAAAAGTTCTCTTGCCGTCAAGCGAGCTGCCCCTTTTCCGAGCACCATATTCTGCTCCGTCAGATCATTTGTTGCTACACGAATGATCGCATGACGTTTGTACTTATAATCATGAATGAATTTTTCGATATAGCTGTCTGCCGTTTGATTTTCTTTTGTAAAGATGATCGTAAGATTTTTGATTTTCTCGATCCGATTATTCATTCCCTTTACCTTATATGCATCATATACGATATAAGTTTCTATTCCATTATACTGAGCATATTCCGATATCTTATTATTGAATAAATGGCGCGCTTCTTCTAAATTTTCGCTTGCTATTTTTGCAAACTCGCTCCATGCATTGATGATATTATAACCATCGATCAGAAGTACATTATTTCTTATTTGTTTCAACGGATCCCTCTCTGACGAACCACTTCATACATCAAAACGGATGCCGCCACTGATGCATTCAGCGAATCGATCTTCCCTTTCATCGGAATTTTGACAACAAAGTCCCCGGTCTCTTTCACCAGCCTGGATATCCCCTTGCCTTCATTGCCGATCACCAAAGCGATGTTTCCCGTCAGATCTAGGCGGTGATAGTCTTCACCGGACATATCCAAGCTGTATATCCATATATTCTTTTGCTTCATCTTCTCCATCGCCTGTACCAAATTTGAAACTCGGACGATCTTCATATAGCTCGTCGCTCCTGCCGATGTTTTTTCGACGGTCTCATTGACCTGGATCGCACGTCGCTTCGGAATAATGATCGCATCCACTCCTGCCGCCTCTGCCGTTCGTATGATCGCTCCAAAGTTATGAGGATCTTCGATCTCATCCAGGATCAGAAAAAACTTCTTTCCATCATCGGTATCTGATAAAACATCCTCCAACTCATAGTATCGATATTCATTTGTTAGAGCAATGACCCCTTGATGATTCTTGCTTTTACTCATCTCATCCAGCTTCGCCTTGTCCACCGTTTTGATGATGATCTTTGCATCCTTAGCTTTTGCTATGATCTTTGCAAGTGAACCGTCAAGTTCGCCTCTGCGAACATAGATCCGATCCAATTCCCTCTGGGTTTTCAAGGCTTCCAAAACGGCATGACGCCCTTCAATCTGCATACTATCCTCACTCATTCATCGCATCGATCCTTCGTTTCGGAATATCAGGTCTTCTGCAAGAAAGTTTTCCTTCTTTACAACTTCCTTTGTAACAGCTTGGCCCACAATTCCTAAATAAGATCGGTGCTACTCTTTTACATTCTTTTAACATTTCATACGCCAACTCTTTGATCTCCCATTGCGCTCTTTCACAGCAACGCTTTGAAAAAAAGTTGAATAGACTTCGCGCATTCATCGTCACTACGATCTTGGTTTCACAAGCATTTGGAAATATATATCTCGCATCTTCGATCGCTTCCTTCTCATTCTTTCCGGAGGCGATCAGCTGATCTACCAATTTGCTATATTTCTCCTGCGCCTGCTCCATCGCTTCAATATAGATAACTTTTGCAGCCGGGATCGCCTCGATCGCCGGAGGAACGATGTACTCCATATTATCAAGACGAACATATCTCTGGGACTGTTGAGAATACGATGCGATACGATGTCGCACGAGCTGATGAGAACAAGCCCGCGAGATCCCTTCGATCGCAAAAGTAAAACTTGTATGCTCTACAGGGCTTTCATGGCCTATCCCGACAAGCATATTCAGAAATTTCTCGATCTGCTCATCAGTTAGGTTTGAGCCGATCTCCTCGACCCCTACCGGTGAATAACATAGCTTTGCGGCCATAGTGACCACTTTATCCGGATCTTCCGAATGTGATATCAACTTTACTTTCAATTCCGATTTACTCATAACCTTTTCCTATTCAAAATAAAAGCTCCGGATCCTCTCTTGTTCTTGAGATTTCAGACCCTTCACTTTAATCATCATAATTTTTTAAAACAAAGTGAGCTGATTTTTTTCAGGAAGACCTTTTAAGCAACCATGCTCCAGTAATGTGTCGATCAAAGTCTTACTTGCCTTTGTTCTTTTGCTAAAATCCTCCAGCGAGAAAAATTCTTTTTGAGACTCTTCCGCGATCTTATGGGCGACGGTTTCACCCAACCCTTGAATAGAGATCAGCGGTGGCAATAATTTGTTGTCCACAAGCTTAAATTTTGTGGCATCCGACCGATATAGATCCACATTCAACAACTCTACTCCTCGAAGGTACATCTCATATGCCATCTCCAGAACGATGACCATATTCTTTTCTTTTGCAGTCGCTTCATTCCCCTTCGAGTCGATTTCCTTAAGGCTCGCTAATACCTTGTCCTTCCCCTTCAAAATAAGATCCAGATCAAAATCCTCCGCCTTCGTAGAAAAGAAAGCTGCATAGAATGCTTCTTTGTGGAATACCTTAAAAAATGCAATTCGAAAAGCCATCATCACATAAGCTGCGGCATGCGCTTTAGGGAACATATATTTGATCTTCTGACAAGAATCGATATACCACTGCGGTACATTATTTGCACGCATCGCTTCGATATGATCATCCGTTAACCCTTTTCCTTTTCGCACATTCTCCATGATCTTAAAAGACATCAACGGTTGAAGACCTTTTTGGATCAAATAGTTCATAATATCATCCCTTGTCGAGATGACATCCTTTAGGGTAACGATGTTACTACGGATCAACTCCTGTGCATTATTCAACCAAACATCCGTACCATGTGAGAGCCCCGAGATCTGAAGTAATTCAGCAAAAGTAGTCGGTTTTGTATCCATAAGCATTTGTCGAACAAATTTTGTTCCAAACTCCGGAATACCCAGCGTCCCCGTTTCGCAGGAGATCGCCGAAAGATTGCATCCCAGTGCTTTTGGAGAGGTGAATAGACTCATTGTCGTTTTATCATCCAATGGAATTTCCGTTGCAATTTTCCCGGTAAAGTCTTCCAGCATTTTGATGATGGTCGGCACATCGTGCCCCAGAATATCGAGCTTTAGAATTCGTCCGCTGATGGAATGATAGTCAAAATGTGTCGTCAATACACCTGATTTTACATCATTTGCAGGATATTGGATCGGTGTAAAATCATAGATCTCTTTATAATCCGGAACGACCATAACCCCGCCCGGATGCTGCCCCGTCGTTCGCTTAACTCCAGTGACCTTATCACGCAATCGCATGATCTCCGCATTGTTCAGCTTCAGGCTGTAGTCTTCCATATATTTCATAACATAGCCGAAAGCAGTCTTTTCAGCAACGGTTCCGATCGTTCCTGCACGGAATACATAGTCTTCCCCAAACAGTTCTTCTGTATATTTATGCGCCCTACTCTGATATTCTCCGGCAAAATTCAAGTCGATATCCGGCTCTTTATCCCCTTCAAAACCTAGGAATACTTCAAACGGGATATCATGTCCTTCTTTGATCAATTGTGCTCCGCATTTTGGACAGATCTTATCCGGCAGATCCATTCCTGATGCACATGATCCATCTGTAAAGAATTCACTATACTGACATTCTCCACAAACATAATGCGGCGGCAAAGGGTTTACTTCCGTAATATCACTCATCGTTGCTGCAAACGAAGAACCTACCGAGCCCCGCGACCCTACCAAATATCCATCTTCCACAGATTTTGTGACCAGTTTTTGAGCGATGATATACATTACTGCATAACCATTACCGATGATCGAATTCAGCTCACGATCCAAGCGTTGCTGCACCAAAGACGGTAGAGGATCTCCGTAGATCCTTTTCGCCTTATTGTAACACATCTCTCGAAGTTCAACATCCGATCCTTCGATCACCGGCGGATAAGTCCCATCCGGGATCGGCTTAAAAGACTCGATCATATCGGCAATTTTATTGGTATTCTCCACTACGACCTGGTACGCATTTTTTTCTCCAAGATAGGAAAACTCTTCCAACATCTCATCCGTTGTTCGAAAATATAAGGCACCATTATCAGGCTCCTTCGCAAATTTTTGAGCCGCCTTAAAAATATCTCGGATCACACCGTCATGTTTCTCAATATAATGGACATCGCCTGTGGCAACGACCGTTTTCCCAAATTTGTTGCCAAGTTCAAAGATCCTACGATTGATCTGTTGTAGATCCTGCTTTGAATTCACGATTCCCTTTTGGATCATAAATTCATTGTTCTCCCAAGGCATGATCTCCAAATAATCATAATAAGAAATGATCGCTTCAAGTTCATTGATCGGTCTATTTTTAAGAACTGCTTCAAAAACCTCCCCTGATTCACAAGCGCTCCCGATAAGAAGACCTTCTCGATACTGATTTAATACGCTTTTAAGGATCCTCGGTACTTTATAGAAATGATGTACATGGGAGTCCGAGATGATCTTATACAAGTTTTTTAATCCCACTTCATTTTGTGCAAGGATGGTGATATGATTTGGTCGCTTTGTTTTGTAATCGGTATCTACAAATTTTTGATTTACTTGATCAAGCGTCACCACTCCCTGCTCTTTGAAGATCTCCAAGAATTTCAAAAAGATCTCTGCAGTCGCTTGAGCATCGTCTACAGCACGATGGTGATTTTCAAGTTTGATCCCCACCCTTTTTGCGACAAAATTCAATCGGTGGCTCTTCAGATCTGTCAGGATCGCTCGAGATATCGCTACCGTATCGATCGCCTTCGAATGATATGGGATCCCTAATCTATCACAATTCGCTTTGATAAATCCCGTATCGAAGTCACTATTATGAGCAACAAACATCGCATCACCGACAAATTCCATAAACTGCGGCATGACTGCTTCGATCGTTGGTTGATCTGCCAGCATTTCATCCGTTATCCCTGTGAGCTCAATGATCTTCGGACTGAGTTTTCTCTGTGGATTGATCAACTGACTATAACGATCTACGATCACACCGTCCTCGATCTTTACAGCGCCGATCTCCGTGATCTTGTCATTTGATGATGAAAGTCCTGTCGTCTCGATATCGAATACAACAAAGGTCTGACTGAGAGGCAGATGATTATATTCTTTAAGAACTTTTTTGGTATCATCCAGAAAATAGCCTTCCACACCATAGATCACTTTGATATCACTTTTTTGTGCCTGTTCCATCGCATCCGGAAAGGCTTGTACTATCCCGTGATCAGTGATCGCAATTGCCGGATGGCCAAATTCTTTTGCCTGTTTGATAAGGTTTTTGACACTTTCGATCGCATCCATCGATGACATATTACTGTGAAGATGGAGCTCCACCCTCTTTGTTTCTGCATCATCCGTCCTTTTGACCGGTTTTGCCTGATTGATATCTTTAATGGATGCTACGATCTCTTTTTCGTAACTGTCAAAAGCAATATCCGCCTTTATTTTTAGATAGCTTCCATCTTTGATCAATTCACTTTCATCTTTCCAAAAGACCTTACACATGATCGATCCCGTTCCATCACTGATCGCAAAAGTTTGAATAACTGATCCTTTGTTTAACTTTCGTGAAGCGGAAGCGAAAGTTCGTCCTTCCAAAACCGCATTGTTCTCTTCGATCCCAAGTTCCGCGATCGTTATGCTGTCTGCTGTGATCACACGTCCTTTGATCACTCCATCCGGCGTCTCCGTTTTTTTGGTTATTTTCGGTGGTTGCGAAAGTTCTTTTACCTTTTTTGCCAGAAGTTTTTCGCTGTCTTCAAAAAACTTCTCCTGATCGACCTCATCTGCAAGGTCTTTGACCACTACTTTTACATCCAGCCCTAAACTCATCGCGATCGACTTTTCGATTTGGTTATTGATCCGCTTGCTTTGAATGCTGTTTTTTACGACCTTGTTTTTGACATTGAGTATGATCTTTTGGTTTTCATCATCCAGCTCCTTGCAATCGATCGCTACACAGCTTTCGATTTTTTCACTGACCGGGCAAAACTTACGAAGGATATATTCTATATTCGGCAGATAATTTTCGATCTGCTCTTTTGCATCACAACAACCGATACATTTTGTCAGGATATGGACCTTACTCAGTATCGGATTTCGCTCTTCACACTGTTTTTCCAGTTCATGCAATGTCTCATAACTGATGATATCATTGGACTTTACAACAAATTCCAACCTGCCTTCTTTTTTATAGAGTCGTATACTTTCTACTTCGATCGCATGTTCCTCCAAATATTGCTTGATGACCTTCATATTCCCTCGTTTTACATTTTGTCCAGCTCGGACAAAAGGACTTCTTCGATCTCATCTTCTTTGATCTTGCGAATGACCTGACCTTTTTTGAACAAAAGTGCTTCACCATTGCCTCCTGCAATACCGATGTCTGCTTCTTTTGCCTCTCCCGGACCGTTTACAGCACAACCCATGATCGCGACTTTAAGCGGTTTTTTTATATTCTCGATCTTTTTCTCTATCCGCTCTGCAAGGTCGATCAGATCGATCTTGGTACGAGCGCAGGTAGGGCATGAGATGATCTGTATATTTTCTCTGTCCAAATCAAGTGCCCCTAAGATATTCTTTGCCACATAGATCTCTTCCACCGGATCCGCTGTCAGAGATACTCTGATGGTATCTCCGATCCCCTTCAACAGAAGATATCCTATCCCAATCGAAGACTTGACCGTTCCTCGTTGCATCGTTCCAGACTCTGTGATCCCTAAATGTAGTGGATAATCAGAGATTTTAGAGAATTCTTCATATGCTTCGATCGTTCGGAAGATATCACTTGCCTTCAATGAAACCACTGTGTTATAAAAATCAAGTTCTTCCAAAATCTTGATATGTTTTAGTGCACTTTGCACCATCGCTGTCGCACCATTTCCATAATCTGCGATGATCGACTTATCAAGAGAACCTCCATTCACACCGATCCTCATCTTAATATTTCGAGCCTTCGCTTTTTCAACAACCGCTTTTACACGATCCGCCGAACCGATATTCCCCGGATTGATCCGAAGCCCATCGACCCCATTGTCTATCGCCAAAAGCGCCAATCGGTAATCGAAGTGAATATCAGCAACCAACGGGATATTGATTTTCTTGATAATGGACTTGATCGCTTCCGCTGATTCAATATCCGGTATCGACGCCCTCACCAGCTGACATCCCGCTTCCTCTAGTCGATGGATCTGCTCAACCGTTGCTTTTATATCTTTGGTGTCTGTGTTGGTCATCGACTGAATGATGATCGGATGATTATTCCCGATCTTTAGATCTCCGACACAGACCTCTCTTGTAATTCTTCTGTTCATCTTATCCCTTACTAAAGAACAAGCGCACGATATCCTTGTACGTGATAAAAATACTGAATGCGATGATCAAGAAAAATCCAACCATCGTCAGACGCATTTCGAGTTCTCTGTTTAACTGTTTTTTGCTTATCAACTCATAACTATAAAACAAAATTTTGCTACCATCCAGCCCCGGTATCGGAACGAGATTTAAGATCCCCAAATTCAGACTCAAAAGCGCCGTCAGAATGACTACCGTTTGAAATCCCGCTTTAGTCGCTTCACCAACCACCGCAACGATCCCTACAGGACCCGAAAACTCATCAATATTTGCTCGTCCGATAAATAGTTGCTTGATCGTGTCGATCATCATCGTACTTTGCTTTGCTGTCGCAAGAGTTCCGTATTTGACCGACTTTAAGAAGTCTCTATCAAACCTCGGACTGATACCCACCATATAGCGTCCCTCATGCTCTTCCATCAGCATCTGGATCTTCGCCTCTTCCCCATTCGCCTTTTGTACCAACAGTTCTACTTTCTTGTCATCCGGTACATTTGAAAGCTCCGATACGATATTGATCCATTCCGGTGTCTTTTTGCCGTTGACCTCAATAACCCGATCTCCTGCCTCGATCCCTGCCTTTGCCGCCGGCAAACCATCACTCACGGAATCGATCGTATTTGTCGGAAAACCTGCATAATATGCCACACCGATCATCAAAAGCAAAGCTGCCACGATATTGACCAATGGCCCCATAATGATGACTTTGATCCGATCTAATGGGCTTTTATTCATAAAATTGTCGGGTTCCAGGAACATATCATCCTCGTCGTCCCCAAATCGCACATAAGCTCCGAAAGGGATCAATCTCACATTGTAATGAGTCCCGTTGACTTCTTTTCCAAAAAGTTTCGGTCCCATACCGATCGATAGTTCATAAGCTCGTATGCCCAGTTTTTTTGCCATCAGAAAGTGTCCCAGTTCATGAATGAGCATTAGAAATGAGAACACTAAAATTGCCACAATAATTTTCATAAATTCTCCTTCTATAAAGCAGTACGATCGAAAGGATCCTGCATTAGATCCTACGATCCTCTGAGAGATTATAGATTTTGTATAAAACTGATCAGGGTCACCCCATAATATGTTAATGGCGCTGTAAATAATATGCTGTCAAATCGATCCAGTACTCCGCCATGTCCGGGAATAATATTCCCATAATCTTTGATCTGAAATTCGCGCTTGATCGCAGATGCAAAAAGGTCTCCAAGTTGAGAGACTGAGCTTCCGATGATCGCTAAAGGCACAAAATACATCGGATTTTGCTCCTCAAAAAACATCGCAAAAGCAACCGTAAAAATTACAGTCCCGATGATGCCTCCAATTGAACCTTCGATCGTTTTCTTCGGGCTGATCTGTGGGATCAGTTTTCTTTTTCCAAAAAATATCCCTGTAAAATAAGCCGATGTATCACTTACCCAAGCAAAGATAAACACCAGCCAAACATAGATGCTTCCCATATTACTCAACAAATTGATATGAGATAGGAATACCGGAATATATACAAATCCCATCAAGGTCACCATCAGGTCTTCCACACGCATCTTTCGCATAATGATCAAATAAGCCCCCGCTCCGATCAACAGATACAACATATTGATAACGATATGAGAAAAATTAAGTTGTGAGAGAGATATCATCGTGTACATTACGATCGTCAATAGATAGGTCCACAAAGTCATGGGTTTATATCCATTGCTTTCAAAAACACGAAAATATTCATACAAGCCAACAAGCGAGCATATCGTTCCACCGATATAAATATACACGCCACCTTTTAGCATTACCAAAAATAACACCGGTAATAGCACTGCACCTGAAATGATCCTAACTAACATAAACCCCTCCGCTATTTTGCGTTCCCAAATCTCCGATCTCTCTCTTGATAGCTGATGATCGCTTTTCTCAGATCCTCCGGCTTAAAATCAGGCCAATTGATATCTGAATACCAAAACTCGCTGTACGCTGATTCCCAAAGCAAAAAATTTGAAAGCCGAAGTTCACCGCTTGGACGGATCACAAGGTCCGGATCCGGCATAAAATGCGTATCCAAATGCTCCGAGATCAATTTTTGAGTAATTTCATCCGGCTGTAATTCCCCTTCTTTTACACGCCGACAGATCTTTTGGACAGCTCTTCGAATATCGTCTCGCCCACCATAGTTGAGGGCGATCGTCAAGGTAAGACCGGTATTATTCTTTGTCTCTTCGATCGAGTCGTAGAGCACTTTTTGAATGTTTTCCGGCAAAGCAGACAGTTCTCCGATCGTTCTAAATCGAACACCATTTGCCATCATTTTTTTCAGTTCACTCTTCAAATATATTTCAATCAGTTTCATGATCGCTGAAACTTCTGTTGCTTCCCGTTTCCAATTTTCGGTCGAAAATGCATAAGCGGTCAAATATTTGACCCCGAGATCAGAGCATTCTTCTACGATCACCTTCAATGCCTCAACACCCATCTTATGTCCTTGCGTTCTGATCAAACCTCTTGATTTTGCCCATCGACCGTTTCCATCCATGATGATCCCGATATGAGTCGGGATTTTTTTCAAATTTTCATCCATATAATTTCCTACTTCGTATACTTTATCGCCAGCCTTAAAATCCGACCCTTTTCTGACCTTAATTTAAAATCCTGCAAATCCATATCTATGCTTCCCCTGCATAGTGTATCCATATTTCGAATATGATTATTGAAATATACAACAAAGGCTGTCAAACACCAAATTTGACAGCCTGAGTTTATATGGTGGTTTTAAATCCTGTTACAGTCAGCTCTATTCTTTTATCCTTCTCTCTTACCCTCACCACATAGGATTCGGTAAGGATCTGTGCATCTTTTCCACCTGAGATCATTTCAACATAATAGTCCAGAGCTTGTTTTCGTAAGATCTCCTCAGATTTTTGCAAAGGTAGACCGATCAACTGTTTATCCATTAAACTTCCATGATCTCTTTTTCTTTTTTTGCAACCATCTCGTCTACAGTCTTTGTGTATTTATCAATGATCTTTTGCACTTCTTCCGTTGCTTTTTTTGCATCGTCTTCAGTGAGTTCCCCGTCTTTTTCCATTTTCTTTAGTTTATCATTTGCCTCACGGCGCTCATTTCTAAGAGCAACTTTTGCATTCTCACCGGTTTTTGATGCAAGTTTTGTAAGCTCTTTTCTTCTTTCTTCCGTAAGTTGTGGGATCGCGATCCGGATCTGAGTACCATCATTTGTAGGGTTAAAGCTCATATCTGACATCTGGATCGCTTTTTCGATCTCTTTGAGTGCAGACTTATCCCAAGGCTGAACTACGATCATTCTAGGCTCCGGTGCTGAAACACCCGCCATTTGCTTTAGTGGTGTAGGCGTTCCATAATAATCCACAACGATTTTATCAAGCAGGGTCGGATTCGCTCTGCCCGCACGGATCACAGCCAGATCCTCTTTCAAAACATTGAGGGTCTTTTCCATTTTCTCTTCCAGTTTTTTATGCACTTCGTTTTTCATAAAATTTCTCCTTGGATTTTTTTCATATTATATCATATTTTCAATTTTTTATCTTCTATTTTGCAGAATAAAACAAAGGCGTTCAAGTTTTTCTCATTTTTTCATAGCGACCGAGACATTATTCAACCAATGTACCGATTTCTTCTCCCTTGAGAGCTCTTATGATATTATCCGGCTCCTCCAAAGAGAACACCCTGATCGGAAGATTGTTGTCTCTACACAAAGTGATCGCTGTTGCATCCATCACCTTCAGATCCTGATTGATCACGTCTAAGTAAGTTAGATAATCATACTTTTTTGCATTCGGATTTTCTGCCGGATCACAGTCATATACACCATCCACTTTTTTCGCGAGCAAGATGACCTCTGCATCGATCTCCGCCGCACGAAGCGCTGCCGCCGTGTCTGTAGAGAAGTATGGATTCCCCGAACCTGCTCCAAAGATGACTACACGACCTTTTTCTAAATGTCGCATGGCACGACGACGGATATATGGCTCGGCAACAGCATACATATCGATCCCCGTTTGAACTCTTGTGACGACATCCAAATTCTCAAGTGTCGATTGAAGGGCTAGCGAATTGATCACTGTCGCAAGCATTCCCATATGGTCCGCGGTAGTTCGGTCCATATTTTCTCCGGTCCTTCCTCGAAAAATATTCCCGCCTCCGACTACGATGGCTATCTCCGCACCAAGTTCATGTGCTTTTTTGATCGACTTAGCGATATTAAGCACTGTATCATTGTCAATCCCGAAGCCTTTGTCTCCCGCCATAGCTTCTCCACTCAGCTTAAGCAGTACTCTTTTGTTCTTCAATTCCATAATGCCCTCCCGTTTTATTCCTTATAAAAAGAGAACACAGCGGTGTTGCATATGTTCTCTGAAAATACAATATTAGTTGCCAAGTTGTTTTGCAACTTCTTCTGCAAAGTTTTCTTCTTTTTTCTCGATTCCCTCGCCAACTTCAAATCTCTTCATCGCTGCGATCTTGATCGATTTCCCAAGCTCTTTTGCTTTATTTTCGATCACTTGCGCGATCGTAAGATCGCTGTCTTTTACGAATGCTTGATCCAGCAAGCAAACTTCTTTAAGCTGCTTATTCAATCTTCCTTCTACCATCTTCTTCGCGATCTCTTCCGGCTTGCCTTCGTTCATCGCCTGAGCAGTAAGGATCTCTCTCTCGTGAGTGATATATGCTTGGTCCACATCATCTCTTGAGATATACATCGGATTCATCGCTGCGATCTGCATTGCGATATCTTTTCCAAGCTCCTCAAGCTCTGCCGGACTTGCATCCGAATCAAAGTTTACAAGAACTGCGATTTTTCCGGTTCCATGAGTATATCCGACAACAGCACCATTTGCTTTTTCTGTTGCAATTCTTCGGATATTCATGTTTTCCCCGATCTTTGCGATCAATGCATTCAATTTTGTTCCGATATCTTCTGATGTGGATCCGAAAGCATGTGTCTTAAGTTCTTCAACGCTTGCCGGTAATTTTGATAGCACTGTATCAGCAACTTGCTTTACAAAGCCGATAAACTCTTCATTTTTTGCTACGAAGTCTGTTTCTGAGTTTACTTCGATGATCGCTGCAGTTTTTGCATCTTCTGCAATAGCGATCTTTACAAGACCTTCCGCTGCAATTCGATCTGCTTTTTTAGCTGCTTTGGAAAGCCCTTTTTCTCTCAAAATATCCGCCGCTCTATCCATATCTCCGTCAGCTTCTTGAAGAGCTCTCTTTACATCCATCATTCCAGCCTGTGTTCTCTCTCTAAGCTCTTTGACCATACTAGCAGTAATTTCCATTGGTTATTCCTCCATTTCCATTAAAAAAGATATCCAACCTTAGTAACATGGTTGTACAAAGTCTCGGATATCTTTTATTCGTTCATTATTCTTCTTCAGTTACTTCTTCTGTTTCTTCTACTTCAGCCGGATTCTCGCTCACTTCACCGATCTCTCCTTGCTTCACTTCAATGATCGCTTGAGAGATCGCACTTGTGATCAATTTTACCGCTCTGATCGCATCATCATTTCCTGGGATCGGGAAATCAATGTCATCCGGATCACAGTTTGTGTCGATGATACCTACTACAGGGATCCCCAACTTATGTGCTTCAAGAATAGCGATTCTCTCTTTTCTTGGGTCAACAACAAATAGCGCTCCCGGAAGCTCAGGCATCTCTTTGATCCCGTTCAGATATTTTTCAAGTTTCTCTTTTTCAGCATTCAGTTTGATAACTTCTTTCTTCGGAAGTACATCAAATGTTCCGTTCTCAGACATTTCTTCAAGTTTACGAAGTCTTTCGATTCTTGTTTTGATTGTCTTGTGGTTTGTAAGCATTCCGCCCAACCATCTCTCGTTTACATAGAACATGCTTGAACGCTCTGCTTCTTCCTTGATCGCATCTTGGGCCTGTTTCTTAGTTCCTACGAATAAGATCGGCTTTCCTTCCTCTGCAACGCTCTTGATGAAGTCATATGCCTCCTCAATTTTCTTAACAGTCTTTTGAAGGTCGATGATGTAAATTCCGTTTCTTTCTGTGAAGATGTACTTTGCCATTTTAGGATTCCATCTTCTTGTTTGGTGTCCAAAGTGTACACCAGCTTCAAGTAGTTGTTTCATACTTACTACAGCCATAAATATCTCCTTTAGGTTTTTCCTCCGACTTGTTTAGGGTGGCATACCATTGGCACCTTGCCACAAACGCAAGCCGTGTGTTTTAATTTTTGCAAGTTTTCTTGAGTACCATCATGCATTCGCACCTGTAATATTCTACACTATTTTGAGCAACTATGCAAGACTTTTTTATCTTCGTGTCGGCAAAACTTCCAGCCAATAATTGTCAGGATCCGCAATGAAATAAATGCCCATTTTAGGATTCTCAAATACGATGCAACCCATCTCCTTGTGCTTTTGATAGGCCGCATCAAAATCGTCCGTACGGAAGGCCAGATGAAACTCATTGTCCCCAAGATCATACGGACGATCCCAATCTCTAAGCCATGTCAATTCCAATTCATGCTCCGACTCTTCATTTCCAATATAAACGATGATAAAGCTTCCATCTTCCGCCTCTTTTCTTCGTTTCTCCCTCAAGTCGAGTGCTTCTTCATAAAATTTCAAACTCTTATCGAGATCCATGACATTAAAATTATTGTGTATCATTTTGAATTTCATAATACCTACCTCCGTTTTTTTGCAGTGTCTATTTCCTTAATACGTCATTTGGACGATTTAGGACAAACTTTCTAAAACCGTAAACTTTTTCGAATTCCATAACATCATTTTGATCCCTGCCCCGATTTTTATATCGGTCACCAAATTCAGATCCGTTATCTTATTTCCTGCAGCAGAACGACCGCTTGCGAAGAGATCCCTTCTCCTCTTCCCTCAAAACCGAGCCACTCTGTTGTCGTTGCTTTTATATTGATACGATCTTTCGACACCTTAAGGTCTTGAGCAATATTCTCCTTCATTTGTTCGATATATGGTAGCATTTTGGGCGCTTGCGCAATGATCACCGCATCGATATTTCCTATTTCGAATTTTTCTGCTACCAGAAAATCTGCTACTTCCCTCAATAAAACTCTGGACGAAATATCCTTATAACGCATATCATTATCCGGAAAATGCTTTCCGATATCACCCTTGCCTAAGGCACCCAGGATCGCATCCATGATCGTATGGATCAACACATCCGCATCCGAATGCCCCAATAGTCCTTTTTCATAAGGGATATCAACTCCCCCAAGGATCAGTTTTCTTTCTTCTGTCAATTTATGAACATCATATCCTATCCCTATCTTATGCAAAAAGTGCCTCCGATCTTAAAATCGCCTCTGCCAAAACCACATCCGATACCGTCGTGATCTTTATATTTTCGTAACTCCCTTCAACGATATGAACCTTCTTCCCGTACTTTTCAACGACCGAAGCATCATCCGTGGGTACAAACCCACATTCGAGACATTCCAAATTATCATATGCTTCGATCAAGGTCTGGCGCAAAAAACCTTGCGGCGTTTGGATCATATATACATTTTCTCGATCCGGTGTATGTTCTATGATATTATTCGGAGCGATTTTTATCGTATCTTTCGACTTCACCGCAAGAACCGCTGCACCATTTTCCCGAACCGATTCGATCACCGCATCGATCTCCGACACTTTAACAAAGGGTCGCACCCCATCATGAATAAGGATGATCTCCGCTCTTTCATCGGTCGCCAGGATGCCGTTGTAGCATGAATTCACACGTTCCGCTCCGCCATAGACCAACTTGATTGGTTTTTCCGTATGGATCTCGCTCAAGACATGTTTCTTAAAATATTCTTCTTCCGCCTGAATGATCACCAGTATGATCTCATCCACAGAATCTGCCTCAACGAATTTCTCGATCGTTCGAAGCACGACCGATTTCCCCAAAATATCGATATGCTGCTTGCTGATATTGGGATCATACTTCATGCGCGTCCCGCGTCCCGCCGCAACAATCACTGCACTAGTCATACCAACCTCTTATGGACTAAATGTCTTCTTTCTCGTATATAATAATATCGCCTACCTCACAATCCAACGCCTCACAGATCTTCTCCAGTGTTGAAAAGCGGATTGCTTTTGCTTTCCCATTTTTTAAGATGGACATATTCGCCATCGTTATCCCTACACGCTCCGATAATTCGGTAACTGACATTTTGCGCATCGCCATGATAACATCTAAATTGACTTTGATCGCCATGCCAACCTCCTTATATCGTCAAGTCATTTTCATTCTTTAGTTCAACCGCCTTGTTCACAAGATGTGAAAGCACAGCAGATGATACTGCAACAAAAATAGAAGCAAACAAAATCACAAAAATTGCTAAGAATATGTAAATACTGACCAAATTCATAAAAAGCAGTCCAAAAGCTGCCAAAGAATACATCATTACCACAACGATCGATAGACGGCTTATCTTTTTTAAGCGTAGCATATTGTCTTCGCAAAAAGAATTGTCTTCACCTACATTGGTAAATATCATCCATGCTTGATATAACGCCATATAGATCGGGATGCAGGCGATCCAGATAAAAATCAGGCAGGGCCAAAACATATACTTTCTGCTCGGATCCATTTTTGCCAAATTCAATCCAACATTCGGCGCTAAGCCAAAACAAAGAAATAATCCCAATATCCCGGATACCGCCAACAAGGCCTTTAACCAAATCGAAAGCTCTCTCTGATTCATATTTATGTCCTCCCGAAGATAATATATCATAATTATTAGTGAAAAGCAATATTTTTTTATCGTTAAACGATATGCACCCAGAGGATAAAGGCCCATTATTCCTGCAATAAAAGATGTGGTAAACACTCTATCTCCGGTGATTTCAAAAATATTTATTCTCCTCCACGATCGGACTAAGCGTAAAGCTTGGATGTTGGCTTTTGGAGCTCGGATATTTTGCGCATGAGTAAGAACGATCTGTTCTT
>JAUNKR010000003.1 GCA_030532705.1 Peptostreptococcaceae bacterium | reverse complement strand
GTGTTCTTTTCAAAAATACCGAATGCAAATCCGAAGTGATAAAACAAAGGCATATTTTCAAATGAATTAAAACTTGTCCTGTTTACAAATTCATTTAAGGAAATTGTTTCAATATATCCGTATGGATTTGCAATTATAACGTTGTCATTTCTTATGTCCATTCCAACTACCAGCGAATAATGCAATGTCCATTCGTCATCATGTTTTGCTGCCCATTCAAATGGGACAGGAACACCATCTGCTAAACAATCATATACTTTGTCGATCAACTCGCTATTGGTAAGGTATTTGTGCATCGTTGTCTGAAATTCGGAAAACTGATTATTAAACTCCTCACAAAAAGCTTTCCCTGTGGAAGTCACGACTTTTCCATATTTTTCATAAAGATCTTCTTCCGTAACTTTTCCGCCATTCCATGCAGAAAACATTTCGATCACAGCATATCCACAAGAGACATCTTGTTCTATGACCTCTACACCATCAACAAAAACAGGCGTCTGATACTTTTCGCTATTTAAAACAGCAGAATAGTCATCATTGATCCTATTTGTTTTTACTGCCAACAGTATAAAAGCTATTCCGACAATAAGGATCAGAATGACAGCAAGTAACAAGATAACGCTCAACGCTATTTTTTTCTTATTCTTCTGCATTTCTTTAGCCCCCGTAAATCCAAAGTGATTTCCTACCTAAAAACCAATATGAAAAAACATAGGAACAATCAAAATTAAAATCCCGCCCACTAAGCATACAGCAATTACTTTTTGAAAATTTCGTTTCTCTTGTTCATTCATATCATTCTACCATTTCATAAACGGATACCTCTAAAAGCTTCTAATTTGTTTCACTCGATATGCAGTAACACCATATTTGGGCTCGATCCCTATCAGTTCCACTCACGGCTTTCAAATGTTTATAAACAGATAGAAAAGACTGTTTTTTCATAGGACCAAGATCCATCCGGATCACTTCCATGGGCGGATCTTCCCAAGCCAACCTTTTTCAAACCAATATTTTTGATCGATCTCATTCCACCCTTTTTTATGTACTCTTCTCATGATATAAAAAAATATTTTTGATTTGATCGTTGGCT
The DNA here is from genome assembly GCA_030532705.1 of Peptostreptococcaceae bacterium. Taxonomy (GTDB): domain Bacteria; phylum Bacillota; class Clostridia; order Peptostreptococcales; family Filifactoraceae; genus JAUNKE01. The sequence goes on along the minus strand of JAUNKR010000003.1, from coordinate 75,471 downwards.
TTATCTTTTTATGGTTTCGTTTGATCATATCCGCAAGAGAAGTCGTTTGATGCTCCGCTTTTGCTTTTATTTTTTCACTGACTCTTTTCCAATCCGTCTCCCATACCGCAATGCCTAGCTTATATGTTTTAGCACATCCCCAAAAAAATGTACTGTCTGCCATATCTTTATTCGCACTTTTCATCCCTGACCCTGAAGCCGTAGAAATACAGACCGCTTGTTTTGAAAACATCCTTTCATTGGGTCGATGGACCATCCATCGATAACCGTAATGATCCAGCAATGATTTCATCGCTCCGGTAACATGAAATACATATACAGGACTTGCAAGTATAATGACATCCGACTCATCGATAGCTGTTGTTATCGGTTGCAACTGTTCAAAATGGGGACACATAACTTCTCCTTTTGTAAAACAATTACCACATCCGACACAAAATTGATCAAAGTCTTTCGGAAGAAAAAACTCTTTTATTTCTCCATCTAATTTTTCTGCAAGCATTCTTGAAATATGATAGGTAGAGCCTTTGTGATTTTGTCCATAAATGATCACTATTTTCATAAAATGATTTTCCATCTTCCATTCCTCAATCGAATTCTAACCATAAATATCCGGTAATATTATACCCTCTTCATTCCATTTTTCTACCGTCAGATCGGCTGATCGTTTTCACTTTTCATAGAAATAGACCGAAAAAGAAATGGCGGGTCTTGTGACCACAAATTCGAAGGATCAACGATCGGTACATTGATCTTCTGTTCCTGTGTTAGTTTTATTGAATTTAGGTCATGCGAGCTGAAGTTTTATTATTTTAGCTATTGCCTAATCTATCTAAAGCCTCGACTTCACTTTCAACAAAAAATATATCATTCCCTTGGTTACATTCATAAATAAAGGCATTTAGCGCTTTGCTTTCATAATTGGAAAAATCCCCTATAATTGCCAATTTCATTCTATAATTTATCAGCTTTTGCAAAATATTCCCTGCAACTTTATTGCGGAGATCAAAGAATTCTTCTGCAAGATCATCTTTACGAACGATAAATCTGTTTTCCCCCGTTTCATAAGCGATCGTCATAAACAGATCAAAAAATGACCGCTCATCTGAAATTACGATCGACTCATCTTCGATCTTTACGACCTTGGTCTTATCTTTTAATTCTAGTATCTTATATTTCACTCCATTCCCTCCATATTATTTTTTGCTATTCTAAATCCCAGATCATCGATTCTAAAATCCGGAAAACTCTTTCTCCTTGAAGTAACTCCGCAAGCTCTCTTTTCACTTGCAAAACTCCCGCCTCTGAAAATGCGATAGTTTCCATATCGTTCTTCATCGTATAGATCAAAACACCATTCCCAAACATTTCCGATCATATCAAAAAGACCAAAATCATTTTCTTTTTTTGTTTTTACTTCATGCGATCTTCCATCAGAATTTTCTTCAAACCAAGCGATATCTTCAATATTATCGTATCGATATCCTTCAGTATTTCCTCTACAAGCATATTGCCATTCTGCATCTCTTGGTAATCGAATGCCATTTTTTGAATCATCGACTAGAATTTCTTCTGAAACAGGATCCAATGTATAACACTTTTCTAATGAAAGTTTTTCAGAAAGTAAGTTGCAAAATTTTATTGCATCAATCCAACTTATATTCACCACCGGAAAATCTTTCGTTTGAATATCGTAGTCAGTATCCATCACATAATGATATAGCTCATTCGTCACAGGAGCATTGAGCAATAAAAAGGATCGAACCATCACTAATTCTTGTTTAACGATCTTTTCTTTTTTCGTTCCGGGAATAGACATTGTATAGTCCGAACTCATCCACTTCACCGGATCAACAAAATCTCTGATCAGCTCCTGCCCCTCCGGGATCAATACCATATTATCTTTTACATATCTTATCAAGTCCATTTTTCACACCTATCCAATAAATAGTACGATAACCTAAATGAATCAATATTCTTCAATCGAGATCCATCGATGCAAACTCTTTTTCCTGTAACTGATCTTATTGAATGAGCACATCTTCTTTCATTTCGATAGCATCATCCAGTGCATTATCCAATATTTCAATAAAGTCTCTCCCATCACAGGTTACAAAATAATTTTCCAAACTTGTGATGCTTTCGCTGATATCGTTCCCCCATGGCGGTCGTTTTGACAGATCATCAATATCCCATATCACTTTATCGGGCAAAAATAACGCCAATCCTTTTTTGATCCGGTCTAATTCTTCCTTAGCAACCGATGCTTTTCTATACGACAATTTTCCTTGATACAATTCATTCATAATAACAGGAAATTTGCTTCCCCATTTCTCATTTTCAAGCCGATATGCAACCGTTGAAAAAAAGGAATGCAAAAAAGATGGTGTGCCGATCTCATACATTATGGATCCCACTCGAAAGCTGATCATTTCTATCCTCCTCATCCATTATTGATTGTTTGGATCAAACAAGCCGATCGTTATCTGATCCTGCTCCATTCTTCTCTCGTCATTGCATAAACAACGAGATCTTTGCCATTCTCGTTATATTCTTCGACCTCAATCTCTCTGTTTCCGGCATTATTCTCTCATTCGCTCCCATAACGACCTCTATCACTTTGATTTATTTTGCTCAACAAATATTATACCATTTTTTGATCTGTTGTATAGCTTCAACTCGTTCTTTTCGATGAGCCCTCTGTTCTTCCGGCAGTTTCTAAAACACCTCTAATTTTTTCAGATCGTCTGATCTTTTCGTATGCCTATGTGGTCGGTGTCTTGTATTTTTTGCCAATTGTGGAGAACTGTTTTTTGAATAGGGTTTAGTATTCTCTATCATTCTATCATTCTATCTGCTACACCCTGCGCTTTTACGGTACTAAAAAACCCGACCTTGCGGTCGGGTCAGAAAATGGCAACAAGATCATGCTCCATCGGTGAATGGGGCGATCTACTCAAATGCTTTTTCGATCTCTTTTCCAAATGTTTCCATAAAATATGTTTGCAGGATCTCAAGATTCATATTGGTATCTTCTACCGCAGCATCCATTCTTCCCGCTTCTTTTGTTTTTTCTGTTGTGTCTTCGTGATCGTCATTTTCAATTTTTACGATCGTTTTTTCTTTCAGGTCATAAGTATAGTAGAATCCTTGGCCCATCTGGCTTACATAACGGTATCTTTCCATTGTTCCCGCTGCAAGGTCAAAAAGGTAATATTCTGTTGTATCGTTACCTTCCGCATCCGTCAAAACAAATCTTATTTTTTTTGCAGCATCATCTTTCTCAATCTTCAATCCGGCTTCACCGAACGGGCTTGTTTCTGCCCTGTGGATCATCTTTCCATCCTGCTCCATCCACGGTTCCATTGCCTCCGTTTTTTGAGGCTCGGTTGCCTCTGTCTTATTCTCCTGAGGTGCTTCCTGTGTAGCTTCCTTCTGTCCGCATGCGCTGAAGCTTACAGCCATCACTAAAACCAATCCCATCGATACTAACTTCTTCATCATTTTTTATTCCTCCTGATTTCTATCACAATATTTTCGATCTCTTCGCCCGAAATATCTTCCAACCGAATATAAGTCCCCTTGCCCGATCGGGCGATCTCATTTGCCATATTCATGCGAATAAATGAAGTTTCCGTGTCCAAGACCGCAAAAAAGATCTCGGTCTCGGCAATTTTTTCTGCCACCTGTTTTGCATCAGCGACCGCATCATTGCCTTGCTCAAGCGGAACATTGGCCCTGCCGTCGCTGAGCAGGATCAAAAATTGGGTCTCTCCCGGATTTCGGATCGATCTCGCCTTGAGTGTCTGAAGAGCCGTTTCCAATCCCTTCGCCAGAGGAGTCTTCCCTCCGGTCGGAAGCTGCTCCAAGCGTTTTTTCGCCAAAAACGGACTTCTTGTGATCGGCAGCACGAGCTCCGCCTGATCCTTGCGAAAAGCGATCATGCCGACTTCATCCCGATTGCGATATGCATCGCTGAGCATCGCCAGCACCGCTCCCTTGACCGCTCCCATCCTCTTATGTGCTCCCATCGATGCACTGGCATCGACCACAAATAGGATGACCGCATTTTGTCTTTCTTCACGAATCTTGACCCGCAGATCCGAAAGACGGATATCTATTGCACGCTCTGCTTTTGGGCTTCTTAAAAACTGATGTTTTGCCGCTTCTCGGATCGTCGCATCAAAAGCGATCGAGCTTCCCGAAAGCTTTTTGAAAGCGGCATGATCGACATAACGCCCCGAGCCGAGGATCGAGCGATACTTGGAACGCTTGCCTCTGCTGCTTGATCGCCGAAGTTTTTTGGTCCCGCGGAGCTTGATCCTTGTCGAAAAAGGCCGGATCTTCTCCGTCTGATCCTCCGGATCCGTCTGACCTAAGATCGTATCACGATCCCATTCCATTTCCTGCGCCGGATTTTGCGCCCTCTCCCGATCTTCCCTGCGCGGCTCCTGCTCCTTTAGGCTCTGCGGTTCTTCAATACTGCGCATCCGATGAGGCAGTACGAAGCTTGCCGCCAGTTTCAGATGCTCCTCCTCGATCTCCAGCATCCCCAGCCATGCGGCATAAGCTCTTGCGGTCTCGATCAGAAGTTTTTCCACATCATTTCCGGCAGACCTCGCCTCATTACACAGCCTTGCCGCCTCATAGCAGATGCTGTGCGGGATCTTCACCGACGAGAGCCTTGATCGAGTCTCTCTGACAGATCTCTGCCAAGTCGATCGTGCTTTCTGAAAGCTTTTGCAAAAACTCTCCTCATCCTGCTCAAATAACCACTGCCTGCGCAGGATCTCCATCCGGCTTTGCAGATCGGCTTCCTCGATCCGAACACATAGCCCGAAATTCTGTAACACCGATGCCGAGATCTCTTCGGACGGATCCATCGAAGCTACCCAGACAAATCGGCCGGGACAAGTCTTGTCCAGTCCTTCTCGGCAGATCCTGTTCTTCCCGCTGAAATGCGCCTGCGTGATCGACCGAAGCACCGCATCGCTTTGCAGATGAACATCGTCTGTATAAAGCACATTGCCATCTGCCAAGGTGAGCAGACCGCTGTGGATCCTTATACGGTTGCCCTTCAGCCTTTCGCTGAGATCTTCACCACCGATCAGCCGATCCATGGTCACATTGAGCGGGACCTCGACAAGCTTCTGATCCGGCAGGATCTCGCCCCATGCCCGGATCATCGAAGTTTTTCCGCTGCCACGACCGCCAAGCAATAGCAGGCTTTTACAGGACGAGTTGACCGCAAGCAGAGTCAGCGCGAGCTTTGGGCGTTCTCCGCCCACGATGGCTTCAAAAGGATAGTTCTTCATGACTGCGCCGCCAATTCGCTCAGGATCGCTTCGATCTGCGACTCGGTGAACACATCCTCGTCAAAAGGATTTCTCTTTCGACGATGAGGCAAAGCCAATTTCGCCGCCCTCTTGATGTCCTCTTCTTCGACCTTCGCACGTCCTTCCCATGCAGCCAGCGCCCTTGCCGTTTTGAGCATGGTGATGTCTCCTCGATGCCCGTCCACGCCCAATGCCATCGACAATCCGGCAACAAGCCGCAGCACATTCTCCGGCAGCTCGATCCCGCCAAGCATTTCTTTGGCACGAAGGATGCGAGCCCTCAGATCCTCTTCCTGCCCTTGATATTCTTGGATAAAAGCGGCAGGATCTTCTTCAAAACGAAGGCGACGGGACATGATCTCGACCCGCTGTTCCAAGTCCCTTTCTCCCGCCACATCGACGACCAGACCGAAACGGTCGATCAGCTGCGGACGCAGCTCCCCTTCTTCGGGGTTCATCGAGCCCACAAGGATGAACCGACTGAAATGCGATTCCGAAATGCCTTCACGCTCGATCGTATTGACCCCCATCGCCGCCGCATCCAAGATCACATCGACCAAGTTGTCTTCCAGCAGATTGACCTCATCCACATAGAGGATATTGCCGTCCGCCTCCTTCAAAATGCCGAATTGCACCGCTTTTTTCCCCTCATGGATCGCCTGCTCGATGTCGATCGTACCGACCAATCGATCCTCCGTTGCGCCAAGCGGAAGCTCGACAACCTGCATCGCCTCCCCGTTCACATTGGAGATGCCCTCCGTCAGCGCCTTGAGCGCACGCACCGCCGTCGATTTTGCCGTCCCTTTCTCGCCACGGATCAAGACCCCTCGGATCTTCGGATCGATCAGATTCAGGATCAGTGCAAGCTTCATCGACTCCTGCCCGACGATCGCGGTAAAAGGATATCGATCCGCCTGCACCTCATTTATATTACATTCTTTCTTCAATGACATCCTCCAATTCCAAATAGATGCTTCTTATCTTCTCCCTCTGCTCCTCTGTCGCCTGCCAATAACCACGCTCCGAAAACTCCATCATCCGCTCGAGAATATCCCGATAGCTGTGCAGATTGTTTTCGACCAGCCTTTTGCGAAACTCCTCGTCATTGATATATTGCTCAAAAAGTTTTTCGTACAACATCGGCTCCACTGCACCGGTCGTCGCCTCCAGCCCCATCAAATTCTCAAAACGATCCGCCATCTGCTGAACGCCGTGCCGATCATGTTTCAGCATGCCCTCCATCCACTGCGGATTGAGGAGCCTCGTCGTGATCCCCCGCTCGATCGCACGATCCACCGTCTCGGTGTATAAGGTCGAGCCCGCGCTGTCCGTGATCAACATGAGCGCCTTTTTGCCCTTCACATTCTCCACCGATTTTGCCAAACCGCCGAAAAACTCATAGTAATGATCCAGATCCGTGATCTCATACTCCTGACTGCTGCGGATCTGTGAGATCGCCTCGACGGAGAACAGATTTTTATCATAGAGCCCCTTCGCCTGAAACCCCCGATCCTCCAGATTATACACATGGCTGAGCTGCGATCGGAAAAAATCGCCAAGCTCCGATTCCTCCTGCCAATTCTTGCTCTCGACCAAGCCGGTCAGCCCCGTACCGTACTCACCCTCCGCCGGTCCGAAGATCCTGGAGCGTGAGAGCCTTCTTGCCTCATCCTTCGGTCGCCCTTCTTCAAGTAGCTGCGCCTCGATCTCCTGTGCATGTTTTTTGAGCGGATTGTCTTCCAAAGACTCCTCCCGATCGATGATCTGTTCGATGATCTCCGAAAGCTCCGCCAACAGATTCGGAAACATATCCCTGAAAAATCCGCAGATATTCACCGTCACATCAACTCGAGGTCTCCCCAGCTCTTCGATCGGGATCACACGCAGACTTCTCTGCCACAGATTGCCGCCCTGCTTGTACTCCGCTCCGATATAGTGAAGGATCTGGCTGAAAGCCTCCCCCTGTGTTCTTGAAGTCTCAAGCCCCCACATGATCACCGCTACGGAGCTCGGCAGATGCCCCTCTTCTTTGATGCAATGCTCCAGCGTCGCTTTCGCCGCCTGCGCTCCTCGTGCCAAAGCCGCTTTGCTCGGCACCTTTCTCGGATCCAGCTGGTACAGATTTTGTCCCGTCGGAAGGATCTCCGGATCCCGATAAATATCCCCTGCCAAAGAAGCACGACGATATTTCCCATCAAGATATGCCATCAGATGATCCATCTCATCATTTTGAGCGACCCTCGCTCGATCCTGTGCGCTAATCTCCTCTTCTTTGCGATGCCCGACCGAAAAATACCCTTCCCAGAACAGCTTTTGTTCTTCTTCGTTGAAACCTTCGCCAAAGACATGAAGTCCCATCGGCACCAAGGCGCTTTTTCGTCGATAAAGCTCCTGCTCCAAAGCCTCAAGCTCCGTCGGCAGATGCAATTTCTCCGCAAGTGCCTTCCAAGAGTTTTCCGCCTCCAAAACCGCTGCCGGATTCAAAGTCGAAGCCTGCTCAAAATGTTCCAGCGCCTCTTCCAGCGCCAGATAATCTCCATACAATTTGCCCGTCTGAAATACCGGTGGCGAATAACTGATCAGCCTTCCGTGAATGCGTCGTTTTGCGATCACACATTCCGACGGATTGCCACAGTAATAGAGATAAAAATGCGGCATGCTTCCGATCAATCGGGAAGGTACATCCTCCAGGCTGACACCTGCCTCCTTGCCCGGCAAAAACTCCAGCGTACCATGCGTTCCGACATGAATGACCGCATCCGCCCCGAATCCTTCTTGCAGATATTGATAAAACGCCTGATACTGATGATGCGGCATCGCCTTTTTGTCATGATAAGAGATCGCATCCTCCGCACGGACCCTCGCCGGCTGAAGCCCTACAAAAACATTGCCATAGCATTTTCCGGGGATCAAAAAATCCCCCTTCTCATCGACCATCTCCTTGCCCGGATGCTTGCCCCAGATCGCTTCGGTCGCAGAAAGCATCCCCGCTTCTTCGCTCCAAGTCTGATATCGCTTTGCCGGCCAACGAAGATATCGGTCAAAATTCCGGGTGTAATTCCCGAAATTGACGACTCCGCTTTCGCCAAAATCCTCCATCAGCTGTTCTTTGCTCGGCGCATCGATCCCGTAGCCCTCCTGCTCCAAACGTCTCAGGATCTTCTCCACCGAAGCGAAAGTATCCAAAAAAGCACCGCCAAAAACATTCGCTTCTCCCGGCGGATAATTGTAGCATAAGATGGCGATCTTTCGTTCCGCTCGGCTCTTTTCCGCAAGCTCCGCCATCGCCTTCAGCCTTTTTGCCAATCGATCGATCTGAAAACGGATCGGCTCCATCTCCTGATAGTCTTCCTCGCCCCGTGTTGCCAATGCACCGATCGGATAAGTATCCGATGCGCCGTCCAGCTCCGGCAGAACGATCGACAACAGGCTTTCCGATGGGGTGCTCCCCTCAATCGAGTCTTCCCAATCCTCAAAACTCCTGCGCGTCATCATATAGGGATGGATATAGGGCACATCCGCAAGCTCGAGCAGACGGATCCCCTTCTCAAACTCGCCGCCCATCGGCCCTGCCGCCAGACGAAACGGAGAAAGATTCAAAAAGATCCTCAATCGCTTTTCATCCCGAATGATCTTCTGCAGCTCCTGCTCCCACGATCCGTAATCACCGCTCGTTACGACCGGTATCACATAAAAATCCTGCGCCAATCGCTCGATCAAGACCTCCACCACCGGTGTCATATCCATCGGATAATGATGCGCATTGGAATGAATGAGGATCGACGGTTTGTCCTCACGCAAAAAAACGCTCTCATATTCCGCCATATCTTCGAAGGTCCTGCCCTCTCTGCGAACTTTCAGCCCCTCAAAATAGGTCGGCGGGGCAGGCTTTGGCAGATCCTTCGCACCGCCGTATTCACGCATGAGGAGAAGCAACAGCTCCCGCATCTCGCTTTCGCTCGCCATCTTAAAATACTTGTGACAGAGCGAAAAATTTCTCATATCTCTCATCGGGCCGGGCAGGATCTTGCCCAGTGCCTCCGATGCCGCCTTCATTCTCGACATATTCTTCATCGCCGAAGAACTCATCTCGCCCGAAGAGCCTTTGGACATCTTGCCCGGTTCAAAAGAGCCCAAACGTCCCATCGACATCTCAAAGCCCCCGATCGGCAATATATCCGCCTTTGTTTTTTGAAGTATATTATGTACGGTCTCCACGACGGACTTCGGACTGCCCATCAGATCGACGATGATCAGATCCGATGCCGTCATCCGTTCTTCCCAGCGCGGTCGATCCTCCTCGCTGAGCCGACTTTTTCCATCCAATACGACCAGATCCGGAACCGGATCCTCCTTCCAATTTTTGACCGCCTGTCGCAGTCCCCTGCATGCCGGCAAAGAAACGCTGACTACCGTGATCTTCATATCGTACCTCCCGCTGCATTTCTCGGATAAAATACCGGACATCCGTAGATCGCATCCCAGGTAATATCCGAAATGACACCAAAGACCTCACGGATCGACTCCTCCGTGATCGTCTCCTTCGGCATCCCCTTCTGATAAAGCCTGCCATCCTTGAGGATCATCACCTCATCGCTGTACCTTGCCGCATAATTGATGTCATGGAGCACCATCAGGATCGTCATGCCCTCCTTCTGATTGAGGCGACGGATCCCCTCCAAAAGCTCGAGCTGATAATTGATGTCCAGATAGGTCGTCGGCTCGTCCAAGATCAAAAGCTCCGGTTTTTGTGCGATCGCCGCCGCAAACCATGCACGCTGCGTTTCTCCGCCCGACAGCTCTTGAAGTCTTCGATCCTTCATCGCCAAAACATTCGACTCCTCCATCGCCCATCGGCAGATGCGCTCATCCTCCGCCCGATCTTTCGAAAAAAGCGAATGATGAGCATAGCGTCCCATGCTCACGAGCCGTTCCACCGTCACATCGGTAAAACGCGAATGCGTCTGATGGAGCACCGCCACCTTTTTTGCGATCGCTCGCCCCTTCATCAAACGCATATCCTGATCGTCCAAATAGACCCTGCCCTCTTTCATCCGATGGCTTTTACAGATCGCTCGGATCAGCGTGGACTTTCCGCTTCCGTTCGGCCCGATGATCGAATAGATCTTTCCACGTTCCAATTCAAACGAGATCCCCTTGAGCACCTCAAGGCGACCATAATCCACAAATATATTTTCCGCTCGCAAGATCATCAGCAGGACCTCCTCAGCAAAGTCAGAAAAAAAGGCACTCCGATGATCGCCATGATGATCCCCACCGGGATCTCCTTCGGGCTAAGCAATGTCCTCGCAAAAGTATCGCTGAGCATCAGAACGCTCGCCCCGAGCAAAGCAAAAGCCGGGATCGTGCGACGATAATCCGAACCGATCAGCATCCGCACCGCATGCGGTACGATCAGACCGACAAAGCCGAGCAGACCGACCACGCTGACCGCACTCGCCGCCAAAAATGCCGCCAATGCGGTAAAACCCAGACGAGCCTTTTCCACATTCAGTCCCATCGCTCGTGCCATATCATCGCCAAGCACCAAAATATTAAGCTTTTCGGAAAAAAGAAGGCTCAACAAGACCCCTGCCACCGTATAGGGCAGGATCATCTGTACCTCCGGCCAACTTCTCGCCGACAAAGATCCGTTCATGAAAGTCAGTGCGCCATGCACCCGATCGCTAAAAAACACAAGGATGCCCGAGATCCCTGCGCCAAACAGCGTCGATACCGCGACCCCCGCCAAGATGATACGAGTCGTCTCGATCCCCTCATGCCATGCCAAAAAATAGATGATGCCCGCTGCAAGCATCGCCCCCAAAAAAGCGGCGATCGGCACGAACTGAACATATTGCGGAAAGATCACCAACAGCAGGATCCCGCAAAAACCCGCTCCGCTGCTGATCCCGATGATCGACGGATCCGCCAGCGGATTGTTCATGATCCCCTGCAGGATCCCGCCCGCCAAAGCCAGATTGATCCCGACCAATGCCGCCAATATCATCCTCGGAAGACGGATATTCCAAAAGATCAGGCTGTCCGGTGCATCCGATCGCTCGCTGAGCAGCTCTAGGATCCGGCGATAAGGGATGACCTCCGTCCCCCTCGTATTGCCGTACAAAAAAGCAAAGACCGCCAATACCGCCAAGACAACAAATATCCCATTCTTCTTATTCACCAAACACCTCCGGATAGACGCATCTCGCCATCGTTCGGATCGCTTCATCATAATATGGGCCGGCATTATACAGGAAATACTCCTGCGGCAAATGATGCACCTTGCCCTCTTGGATCGCACGGACTCCTTTCCACACCGGATTGGTCTCAAATTCCTTGCGGATCATCTCCTCCGCAAGCTCATTGCTCTCCACCATGCTTGTCACAAAAACATAGTCCGGATCTTTTTTCACGATATATTCCACATCCAAAGGCGTATTCTCCGAGCCCAAAGAATCCGCCGGCAGATCCGCCGCGATATTTTCAAAACCCAGGATCTTCGCCACATCCCCTGCGATCGACCGATCCAATTTCGCCGCGATCGTCTTGTTCGTGAAATACAAAATAACGACCGACGGACGCTCCTTCGGCAATTTGGAGACGATCTCTTCCTTCTTCTGTGTCAACTCCCGGATCTTCTGCTCCGCAAGCTCCTCCTTGCCTAAGATCTTCCCGAAACCCCGATAATACGAGATCACATCCTCGAGACTTCGAATATGTGTCATGATCGTCGGGAATCCCATCTCCTTCAATTTCTTTCCCTGCACGGACTGCGTGCCCGTCTGCGCAATGACCAGATCCGGTTTGAGCGGAATGACGCTCTCCATATCGATCGAATAGACCGGCCCGATCGTCGGAAGAGCCTTGATCTCGTCCTCATACCCTTCGACCAGACGGACATTGCTCGAAATGTCCGATGTACAGATCGACTTACCACCCAGATCATACCATATGTTCAGCGGAGTGCCCGACAAGACGGCGACCTTTTTCGGCATCTCCTTCAATTCAGTTTCTTGTTTTATGTAGTCTCTGATCACCAGAGGATAATCCGCTCCCTCGACCTCGATCGGCAATTCGCTGACCGATTCCTTCGGAGCATCCTGCACCTTTTTCTGCCCTTCGCTCTGTGCTCCCGTGCTTTTGTCGCCACATGCCGTCAAACATATTGCCAGCGCAAGAGCCGCCAAGAGCCATCTTCTTCTCCTCATATTTTCCTCCAATAAAAAAGCCCCCGGAAACCGCGAGCCAAATAAGTTCTGCCTCGGTCTCCGCAAGGCAGACTTCTCCATGGACGATGTGGTATCTGACTATGCATTTCTGCTCACAGTGGCGGACCCGTATGAGATTTTCACCCATTTCCCGACATCGTTCCGATCCATTCAACATTATAATATCTTCTATGTAAAAAATCAAGACAACGAGGCTGATCGTAGCACAAAAGACGTGCCTCGCGGCACGTCTTTATCCTATATTTGATCCTATTTTGTTTTTTGGATCTGCTTTGTCACAAAAAAACCGACTCACTTGCATTATTTTTAGGAGTCGGTGCACTATGCTCTATTTTTAAGATCCTTTTAGTGGATCCATTTGTAGCTCTATTTCATTTTTTAGTTGCAAAAGTCTCTCACTTGTCCATCTACTCGGATACGGCTGAGGGAAAATTTCTATATCATTCATTTCTTTACGTAAAATAACAACCGGTCTGTCAAGTGAGTTGTTATATATTATAGCTGAATCTGATAAAGCCACAGCTTCCGGCAATAACTTCATTGTCCTTTCATATCTAAAAACAATTCTGTCAGGCGGAACATCATGCCCACCATTTAGTACCCTAAATTCTACCCTATTCAAGTTAATATTTGCATCGTATGTTGTTACAAAGATCAAATTCACTTCATAACCCAACTTTTTAGCATCTTTCATGAATTCTATCTTGCTAGGATGAGAGAAAACCGTTTCAGTCGAAAAACTTATTTTCTGTTTTAAACAGTTTGCTCGTATTAAATTTGCTTTATCAAAAGCTTCTTGATCAGTCATATCATATTTCTTCTTTAAATCATCCGCATTAACATAAACAAAAGAAGAAATAGTATCTTTAAATAAGCTTGTTATAGTAGATTTTCCGCTTCCATTTGGTCCTGCAAATATATATAATACCGGAGGATTCATTTTGAGCCCCCTTATTTATCTCTAGGATCTATTTCTTTAGTTCCATCCGGGCGAAGCCAATAAAAATCCTTCCCATCGCCATGATAAGTTGACATCCCCTTAGCATGAGCAGCTTTTATTATTTCTTGAACATGAGCAGCCAATAACTCTTCCTGCTCTTTTATTGGCATTTTGTGAAATGGTACACTTTGTTTTTGCTTTTTAATCTGTAACATAACCTTCGCTCCTTTCAAGTACTTCTATGTAACTATTATACCATATCCTAGTGATGTTTCAAACGCTTTTCATCCTAGATTCTCTGTCGGCTACTTATTTACTGCAATGCTTTTGCTACAAGCTTCTTCATGCCATCTTATCTGCATTATTCTACCTCGATCAGATCTTTTTCAACCACAAACTTATCCTGAGATATATCATTCACTCGTTTTGCCAACAGAGTCATATACTCTTTGCTGTAAAAAGGATCGATCGATAGATCAAATGGGATCCGCTGCTCACGTACCACTTTTCTTAAAAAAATATTGATCGCTGATGACATCGACAACCCGAGTTCGTTTAACACCATCTCCGCATCTGCTTTGACTTTATCATCCACTTTTAAATTGATCTGTACCATAACTCCTCCTCACTCTAAATCCAATCTATATTATAATTATATCATTTATATATAAAAATAAAATAATTATTATATATACTTGAAGAAGATCTGGCTTACAATACAAAAGACGTGCCTCGCGGCACGTCTTTTGTGTTTTTATCTTCATTTTGCTTGCTTAGCTTCACTCTTTCTACACGACTTCGTCTTTCATCGAAAGCTGGATCTTGCCTCTTTCTTTATCGATCCCGATAACGGTGACTTTGACGATGTCTCCGACGGAAACGACATCCATCGGGTTTTTGACATATTTGTTGCTGAGCTTGGAGATATGGACCAATCCGTCGTTTTTGAGTCCGATATCGACAAAAGCGCCAAAATCGACCACATTTCTTACGGTCCCGTCGAGTTTCATCCCGATGGTCAGATCGTCGATATCGAGCACATCGGATTTCAGCACGACCGGATTGAGATTTTCACGCACATCTCGTCCGGGCTTTTTGATCTCGGTGATGATATCCCTTAGCGTCGGTACCCCGATATCCAGCTTGGTAGCCAGCTCCTTGACCTTTGCCCCTTCGAGCTTTTTGATCGTCTCCTGATTGGCGTCGATCAGATCCTGCTCCTTGATCCCGATCTCTTTCATCAATGCCTTCGCCTTCTCATAGCTTTCCGGATGCACCGCCGTGTTATCGAGAACTTCGGAAGAATCCTTGATGCGCAAAAATCCTGCCGACTGTTCAAAAGCACTTGCCCCCAAACGCTTGACCTTGAGTAATTCTTTACGATTTTTGAATTTCCCCTCATTCTCTCGATATTCGACGATATTTTTTGCGACCGCGGAACTGATCCCCGACACATAGCCGAGCAAAGCAACCGATGCCGTATTCAGATCCACACCGACATTGTTTACACTCGCCTCCACAACTCCGCCAAGCGCCTCTTTCAAACGTCCCTGATTGACATCGTGCTGGTACTGCCCCACCCCGATATGCTCCGGGTCGATCTTCACAAGCTCTGCCAGCGGATCGATCACGCGCCGTGCGATCGAAACAGCTCCCCGCAAGGAAACATTGAGATCCGGAAACTCTTCCGTTCCAAGCTTTGACGCCGAATAGACCGATGCCCCCGCTTCGCTGACGATAAGATATTTCACATCCCTTTTCGCATCCTTGATGATCTCTGCGACAATCTTTTCAGATTCACGAGATGCTGTCCCGTTTCCGATCGCGATCAGGTCGATGCTATATTTATCGATCATTTTCAGGATCATCGCCTTTGTTTCTGCCACTTTGTTTTGCGGTTCAGTCGGATATACGGTCGTAGTCGCAAGTAATTTGCCTGTGTCATCCACGACTGCAATCTTACAACCCGTTCTAAACGCAGGGTCCCATCCGAGCACGACCTTACCCTGCACCGGACCTTGCATCAACAGGCTCGACAGATTTTTGCCAAAAACCGAGATCGCACGTTCGCCTGCCTCTTCGGTCAGCTCCGAACGGATCTCCCGCTCCAAAGAAGGAAGCATCAAACGCTTGAGTGCATCCTCGATGATCACTGTCATCAGCTCCTTATGCAGGTCGGTACGGATATATTTTTCCGCAACGATCCCGAAGATCTCCTCATCCGGATGAACGATCTTCACCTTGAGCACCTCTTCACGCTCCGCACGGTCGATCGCAAGCACCTGATAAGACTTGTCACGGATCTTCTTCACGCTCTCCACGAACTCAAAGTACATCTGATATACTTTGGCATTTTCGATCTCTTCGCCACCTTTTTTGAGTGAGGTCTCAATCATCGCTTTGTCAAAATCCACATCTCGAACGATCTTTTTGAGCTCAAAGTCCTCTGCGATCATCTGCGCCAAAATATCGCTTGCGCCCTGCACCGCTTCTTCCGGCGAAAGAACGCCAAGCTCCTCGTTGACAAACTCCTTTGCACGCTCATAAGTATCTTCCACACCCATCAGAATAACAATCGACAGAGGCTCCAGCCCTTTTTCGATCGCAACGGATGCTCTTGTTTTCTTCTTCTTTTTGTAAGGCTCGTAGATATCTTCCACTTCGACCATCGTCTGAGCATTATCGATCGCAACCCTCAGCTCATCCGTCAGCTTACCCTGCTCCTCGATCGATCGCAGGATCGCTTCCTTTCGATCAAGCAGATTGCGAAGATATTTCAATCGCTCATAAAAATCACGCAATACCTCATCCGACATCTCGCCGGTCTGCTCTTTTCGATAACGGGCGATAAATGGGATCGTCTTGCCTTCGTCGATCAGAGCAATCGTATTTTCCACCTGCTCCGTGCGTAGCTTAAATTCCACTTTTAACAGCTCTTTGATATCCATAACATTCCTTTCGCAAAAAAAAGGGCTGCAAGTACAGCCCACCTTATTATAAATTATTCAGCCCTGGTGGCGATACGATATAGTATCCCTCCGCAAAGTTTTCCCCGATATTCGAGATCTTGTGCGGAATATTGCTCATAATATAAATAGTATCTCCCGGATGAAGCACATAGACATCATTCCCCATCGTTACTTCGATCACTCCCTTTGCAAGCATCAGGATCTCCTCCGCATCATGGATCGTGAACTCGTCCATATCCGTCGATTGCGGACGGATGCTGAATTTTGCCGCGAGCATCTTCGCTCCGTGCTTCTCCCCATTTTCCATCGAAGTCATCAGCTCATAGGAAACTGCCGAGTTTGGAAAAAACATCTTCACCCGTTCATTTTTTCTGA
Organism: Peptostreptococcaceae bacterium; assembly: GCA_030532705.1. Lineage (GTDB taxonomy): Bacteria > Bacillota > Clostridia > Peptostreptococcales > Filifactoraceae > JAUNKE01. Next base: position 58,619 of record JAUNKR010000003.1, on the reverse strand, counting down.
CCACCGGATTGTCTTTCTTGATATCGTCCATCAGCAAATAGATGGGGATATTGAGCGCATTGGAAATCTTCCTAAGCGATGTCAGAGAAGGCTCGATCAAGCCACGCTCAAGCTGTGAAATATAACTTGAAGACAGTTGCGTGATCTCCGCCAGATCGCCTAGCTTAAACCCTTTACTTTTTCTCGTATTTCTTATTTTCTCTCCGAGCATATCGTTCCCCTTACATAAAAATCCATACAGTCGGCTCCGTCGATGGACTGCCAACTGTAGCTAAGTAACAAATTTTACATTCCTTCTAAAAGGAATCCATACTAATTATATCATAGATGAAAAATAATGAAAAGTTACAGTATATAAATATTTTTATAGCATTCTATAAAGAAAAGTTTATTTACTCTGTCATCGGCAAAGCATTTCCAAAAATACGCCGACAGGAAAACTTCCCGGAAGTTCCGATCTCCTTAAAGACTGATAAAAAACGACACCAGCACCGGCACTGCAAAAGACAGCACCACCCCGCTCACAAAGCAGACGAGCGCCGTTGTCGGATCCGTCTCCTTCGACACGATCGGCAAGAGCGTATCCATCCCTGCCGCCCCGGTCGGCGCGATCGCTTCGAAATGTCCGATATGCTTTGCGATGAATGGGATCGAGATCACCGCTGCAACCTCTCTCGTCACATTGGACAAAAAGGCGATCGCACTCAGCTCCGACGAATAAGGTGCGATCAGGATCGGTGCAAGCGAATACCACGAAAAACCCGCCGCGACCGCCGCCCCTTCATTCCATCGATAGCCGAGCAACAGTCCGAGCAGGATCCCTCCCGCGATACTGCCGAGCCCGATCGAGATCGGTACGATAAACACCTTCAGCCCGATCTTACGGATCTTTTCCATCAGATCATCGCTCTTTCCAAGATCGATGCCGACAAAAAACAGCAGCGCACAAAGTCCAAAAGTCATCACATGGTCATTGATCGAGGCAAAGGAATCCGGCATAAACATACCGACCCCAATCCCCAGTCCCACTGCAAGCAAGATCTTTTTAGTCATTTTGTCCTCTCTTTCCAATAAAAAGGCGATCGCTGACAAAAACAAACAGCACGCTGAACACGATCGTTATCAGGCCGAACAGGATCCCCTTGATCCCGATCGCCGCAAAGGACTTCAGGATCTCATCATTCATCCCCAGATTCATCCCCATCGCAAACAGAAGGACCATCAGACAGCCCATCTGGATCTTCTCCATCGAATCATAGACCTTCTGCCCGAACAGCTTCTTCCTGCTCAAAAACATCCCCAACAGCAGCAAGGCGATATACAATAACAAAATTTGTGACATACTCCCTCCCCAGAACATACTCCAAACAGGCTTATCGCATGGCGACTCCTTCCCCTTCGGTACCGGATCGCCGCTCCTTATTCGCCCTCTCTTTGTTCCACAAAACCCTCCTCCATCGAAGGCTCCGTTTTCAATTTGTTTTGATTATATCACTTCCCGTCCCCTTTTTCTATCTTTCATTAGGATCTTACCAAAATTTCCCGAATAAATTTTTTGCGCATTCCTTTTATCGTTCGAGAAATGTATCGTTTTCTTAAAAATTTTTTATAAAATCAAGTTTTTTATCCAAAAAAATCTTGAACATTTTTTCCATTTCCGTTATTATTGTTTTGTGATTTGATTGTAGAAAGGAATACGAACATGAAGAAAGTGTATCAGGGCAAAACAAAAGATGTATTTGATTTGGAAAACGGGACCTATCTGCTAAAGTTCAAGGACGATGTGACCGGCGTGGACGGCGTATTCGATCCCGGCGCAAACACGGTCGGACTTACGATGGAAGGTGCGGGAGAAGCAGGCTTGAAGCTCACAAAATTTTTCTTTGAGAAGATCAATGCGGCAGGCATCGCGACCCATTATGTCGATGCGGATATTCCAAACCGCACGATGACCGTACTTCCGGCGACCGTATTCGGCGAAGGTGTCGAAGTGATCTGTCGCTACAAAGCGGTGGGCAGCTTTTTACGTCGCTATGGAAAATATGCCAAAGAAGGTCAGGATCTGGATGCTTATGTAGAAGTCACCCTCAAGGACGATGATCGCAACGATCCGCTGATCACCGACGAAGCGCTCGATATGCTTGGCATCATGACCAAAAAAGAATATGTCACCCTTTGTGATATGACACGCAAGATCGCAGGCATCGTAAAAGAGGAGCTGGCAAAAAAAGGCTTGGAGCTCTATGACATCAAATTTGAATTCGGACGTGTCGGAGAAGATCGACATATCGCATTGATCGATGAGATCTCCGGCGGAAATATGAGAGCCTACAAAAACGGGGAATATGTTGAGCCGCTAAAACTGGAGAAGATCGTGCTGGAAGGCTAAAACTTTCTCGATAAGATCCAAAAGTTAAAAATATGTATCAACAAAGCGAAAAAAACATCCTGTCTCTTTCGCTTTGATCGATTAAAAATGATGAATGAAGGAGATCTATATGGATATACTACCTAAACTACTGGCAATACTTGTCGGCGGTACAGTCGGCATCATCGCGATCTTGATCTATGTTAAGATGCAACAAAAATCTTGGATGAAGCCCGAAAGCGATGTGGTACGCTGGATCAATGCGACCCATGGACCGATCCTTGCAGTCAATAATAAGAACATTCAGTTCTATGCGGGAGTGACCGATATCGCAAAACATCAAAAAAAGGAACAAAAGGCTCTGATCGAATTTTGGGATATCAAAGACAAGGCTTCTCTTGATAAAATGATCGACTGGTTGATGAAGGAAGGGCACAGAGCCGACTACACCGGAGACAAAAAAGAGGTTGCCGCTTGGGATTACAGCAGAGCATTGTCTCTCCTATCCTCCGGTTATATTGCAGGTTACTTACAAAAAGAAGAAGCACTTATGCGATCCTTGGAGATCGGAAAGATCTGCCAAAGCGAATACAGCTCTTGGGATGCTTTTATGCAAGCCTACTTCAAAGGAAACCAGCTTTGGTCAAGCATCGGACTGGGAATGAAACAAAATGCTTATGCAAGTCTCAAAAAACTTCCAAACAGTCCTTATAATATTCCGTGGAATCTACAGCTTCGAAAAGATTGGGATCAATGATCCTTTTCGGCTCGGTACAACATATTTCCAAATAAAAGCTTTATTCCAAACAAGTCCTGATCGCTATGATCGATCTTTAATTTTATTTTACTTGATGATTCCCGTCAAGTAGGCTATGATATTTATAGGTAATGATCGAGAGGAGGATGTATTATGAAAAAACATCGTTTTTGGGCTTGGGCAGCTGTATTCTGCATGTTTATGGTCATGTGGACAGGCTACAAAAGAAAATAACTTTGAGATCAAAGAGGCTGTAGGTCAAACGATCACAGCCTCTTTTGTGATCTAAAAAAGAGTCGATCCTTTCCATCCGATCGACCCTACTCCTTATTGATCCTTTTTTTCCATTTTATTTTTCAAATTAAAGAATGCCCCGAGCATCCCTGCATTATTTCCATTTGCCGCAAAGGTAAATTCCGTATTTTTTCGCACAAAATCAAGCAACATCTTTTCGATCGCACGATCCAGACGAGGCTTCAAGAACTCCGCCTGCTCCATGATCCCTCCACCGAGGATCACGACCTGCGGATTCGCAACATAACAGATATTCGAGATCCCGAAGGCAAGATTTTCCATCAGATCATCGATCGCCTCATTACATACCGGATCCCCTTGCTTTGCACGTTCAAAGATCCATCGCCCATCGATCTGCCCTTTGAGAATGTTCAGCTTCTCCGCTACATTTTCTACCAATGCGGTCGTAGAAGCCTTGTCCTGATAGATCCCATCCCCCATATTCATATAACCGACTTCAAATGCGGACCCGCTTGCCCCATGAAAGATCTTTCCATCCACGATCATACAAGCGCCGATCCCCGTGCCGACCGTGATGCAGACGCATGGAGAACAGCCTCGACCTGCACCGATCAGCGCCTCCGAAAGCCCCGCACAATTCACATCATTCTCCACTTCACAAGGCACCTTGAACTCATCCTCGATGATCCTCTTCCACTTTGTTCCGCTATACTCCGGGATCTGTTTTCCCGAGTAGATGATCTCTCCCTTTTCCGGATCCACCATCCCTGCTGTCGAGATCCCGATCCCTTCGATCTTGTGATCCTGAACATAAGCGTGACAGATCTCCAAAACCAGCTCCACCAGATGAGCACCTCCTCGATGCGCTTCCGACGGGATCTCCGTACGTTCCAAAATATTCCCCGCCTCATCGATAAGACCATGCTTTAGCTTTGTACCACCAATATCGATCGCAATATACTTCATAAAAACCCCTTCTTTAGTGTGGAGTGTGTGGAGTGAAGAGTGGAGTTTTCTCTTCGCACCTCACACGACTCCTAAACTTTCCTTACATAACACAAAATTCTTCAAAAAAAGAAATTCCACCCTGAACAACTGGTGTTCGCATGAAATTTCTTTTATTTGATTTATTAAGATCGATTCCTCGATCTATGCAAAGTATTTTTCGTAGATCTTTTTCGCATTTTCTTTTTGCATTGCGGTCGCACTCGCCATCGGCTGTCGGTTGAATCCTGCCTGCACTCCTTGAAGCTCAAGCATCGTTTTTAGTGTCGGATAAAGCCCGTTTCCAAGGACATCCTGGATAAAGTCATTGGTAATATGTTGCTCTTCTCTCGCTTTTGCGATATTGCCCGCATTCACATTGTCCAGGATCGCTCTTGCACGCACTCCGTTGATGTTGAAAGTGGAACCGATCGCACCATCGATACCGATCACGGCTGCCGGAAGCATCATTTCATCAAATCCTGCAAACAACAACTTATCCGGGAACGCTTTACGCATACGCTCCAACAGGAAGAAATCTCCTGCAGTGAATTTTACACCGACGATCTTCTCATTTTCAAAAAGCTCAGCAAATTGCTTGATATCCATATTCACACCCGTAAGGACCGGGATCGAGTAGATGATCATTCGATTATCGACTTCCGCCAAGATCTTGCTGTAATATTCCTTGATCTCCGCAAAGCTGAACTTATAGTAGAAAGGGGTCACCGCAGAGATCGCATCATAGCCCAACTCTGTTGCATATTTTGCCAATTCCACCGACTCATAAACATTCAACGAACCGACCTGAGCGATCATCTTGATCTGATGCTTCGATTCATCCATCGCCAATTTGAAGATCTTCTTCTTTTCATCCGTGCTCAGCATAAAATTCTCACCCGTGCTGCCACCGACATACAATCCATCGATCTTCATTTTATCGATATTATGACGCACGATCTGTCTTGTTCCTTCTTCATTGACGCTTCCGTCCTCATGGAATGATACCAACAGGGCAGAGTACAATCCTTTTAATTCACTACTCATGATTTCTCCTTTTGAACGATCGTTCATATTGTAAAATTTTGTATAGAAAGGTTTACGAGCGTTCCCAATCTTCCCAATTAAAGAATGCCTTGGCATTCTTTCCTTTGCAACTCCGTAAGCAAGTATGCCTGAGAGCGATCTTGTGAAAAAATTTATAACATTTTGCTCGAAGCAAACAAGCTCGCCAAAAAAATTTTGTCTGAGCGAAGTGTATGCATGAGCGAGTCAATTTTTTTAGCTTGGAGCAAGTGCCTAAAATGTTAAATTTTTTGAGGTGGTATCGCTCGAAAGGCTTACGAGCGTATCGCTTCCACATATTTCTTCGTGATAAGTTGCGGTCTGGTGATGGATGATCCGACCACTACGCTATAGCAGCCGAGGTCCAGCACTCTTTTTGCCTTTTCGGGCGAATCGATATTTCCTTCGGCGATCACCGGCTTGTCCGTCTTTGCCAAGAGGTCTCGGATGATCTCAAAATCATTCGCATCGATCTTGAGCGATCGGCTCTGCTCGGTATAGCCGACAAGCGTGGTCCCCAGGAAATCAAATCCAAGCTCATCCGCCTTGATCAGCTCCTCCGGCGTCGAACAATCCGCCATAAACAGCTGGTTCGGATATTTGCTCTTTACCCTTGCAAAAAATCCTTCCAGATCGCTTCCGTCGGGACGGATCTCATCCGTCGCATGCATGGCGATGATCTCTACACCCGCCTCGACCAGTCGATCGACCTCTTCCATCGTCGGTGTGATATATACGCTCGAGCCTTCATAATTTTTCTTAATGATGCCGATGATCGGCAGATCCGTATTCTTTTTGATCTCTTCAATGTCCTCCACTGAATTTGCACGGATCCCGCATGCTCCGCCTTCGTCAGCCGCACGAGCCATCCTGCCCATGATAAACGGAGAATGCAGCGGTTCATCTTGGAGCGCCTGACAGGAAACGACCAAGGCTCCTTTTATTTTGTCTACCTTATTCATACTTCCCTTTCTTGTCCTTCTTATACTTTCTTCGGATATAAATGACCAAATTCGTAACGATGCTCGTCAATACCACAGGCACATAGTTAAAATACATCGCATAGGTCGCCGCCTCCCGATCGATCCAGCCTACATTCGTGACCGTCAAAAGCAACAATGCGGCGATCGCATTGATCAGCAGCGGTGTGAGCCACAGCTTGTTGAGCAGACGATTCATCACCAGCGTGATCAATATGCTGATCAAAATATAATAAGAGCTGTAATAAAGCCAAGCAAAAATAATCATGTTTCTCCTCTAAACCCTAACCTTTGACCGCTCCCATCGTAACGCCCTGCGTAAAGTAGCTCTGGAAGCTTAGGAACACGATGATCATCGGCAAAGAAGCGAGCAACGCCCCCGCCATCAACAGTCCGTAGTTCGTCGTAAACTCGGCACTTTGTGCCAAAGCGGATAAGCCGAGCGGCAGAGTCTTCATCGTTTCTGAATTGGTAAAGACAAGCTGCGAGAAATAGTCGTTCCAACTGGAAATAAAGGTAAATATCGCCAATGCACCGATCCCCGGCTTGACGATCGGCAATACGATGCTGGTAAAAGTCTTCAGCTCTCCACAGCCATCGATCTTCGCAGATTCAAGCAATTCCTTCGGCACGGACATCGTGAACTGCTTCATCAAAAACACCCCGAACGGCCAACCGACCGCCGGCAGTATCAGCGCGCGATAGGTGTCCATCATTCCAAGCTCGGTGATAAACTTGAGCAGAGGGATCAGGATGACCTGCTTCGGCAAAGCCATTGCGCCGACGAACAGTACAAAGATGAACTTGGCACCGATGAATTTTTTCTTAGCCAGTGCATAGCCTGCAAGCGATGCGGAAGTACAGACCAGGATCGTCGTCATCGACGAGATGAATACCGAGTTAAAGAACCATCGTGCAGTCAGAGGCACGAGCAATTTGTCAAAGTTCTCCAGCGTCGGACTCATCGGAAACCATTCCGGCGGTACCTGTACAGCTACCGATTGCAATTTGAAAGCTCCCGTTACGATCCAATAGAACGGGAAGATAAAAAATATCGTAAGTGCGAGCAATATGATCATCGATACGATGGAAAATACGCTCCATTTTTTCTTTTGCATACCTTCTCCTAATCAATATCCTTGGACAAAAATTTGAATTGAACAAGGGAAATCATCGCTATAATAATTGCCAAGATCACGCCCATCGCGGAAGAAACGCCAAATCGTCCTTCTTGGATGGCAGTATGATATACGAGATACATCACCGTCGATGTTCCATAGTTCGGCCCGCCCGCCGTCAACAGCTGGATCAGTGCAAAGATCTGGAAACTGTTGATCGTAGTGACCACGACGATATAAAGCGTCGTCGGCAAGATCTGCGGCCAGATGATCTTTCGGAAGATCGTCCAATTATTTGCCCCGTCGATCGTCGCCGCTTCAATATAATCCTTCGGTACATTGCCCAGCGCCGCGACATACAGGATGATCGGCTGCCCCACCGAAGTGGTGATCAAAATCGCAATGATCGCATAGATCGCTGTCGCATTGCTCCCCAGCCAGTCCACATTGTCCGAGACAATATGCATCGATTTGAGCACATAGTTCAAGATCCCGTACTGCGGATGATAGATCCATGCCCATACGACCGTTACCGATACGACGGATGAGATCGCCGGCAGATAGAATACTCCGCGGAAAAAAGACCGTACCTTCGGGCTCTTATTATAGATATTGATCGCAACAAAAAGTGCAAATACGATCACGATCGGCACAGCGACCGCTGTGATAAAGGTCGTATTGCCGAGCGATTTCAAAAACACCTGATCGTCGATCAGGCTCTTGTAATGCCTGAAACCAACAAATTCCTGATTTCTGCCTCTAAAACGAAAGAACGAGAGATACACGCCTTTCATCATCGGATAAAGAACAAAGGTGCAAAAAAAAGTGAGGGCTGGCAGCAAAAATAAATAGCCGACCAAAGTCTCCTTCATTTTACGCTTTTTTCTAAGACGATCTGCAGAGCTCTTTGCTAAATTTTCCATTTTACCTTCCTTCCCTCAAGTTGAATTTGGGGAAGGGTCTCCCCTTCCCCATCATCGATCATCATTATTTTGCGTCTTCTATCGTCTTGTTTGCCTGCTCAACGAATTGATCCAATGCAGCCTTCGGCTCCATGTCACCGTTTAGCACGCCTTGAACCATTGGGAACCAAAGCTGTCTCATCTGGATAAATCCAGGGATCGTATTGTAGTATGGTCCAAAGAATTGGCTCATCGTTTCAGCAAATTTCAACTCTTCATCATCATATAGACCGGTCACGCCCATCTTTGCAGAGAAGTTTCCTGTTGCCTTAAGCGTTCTCATTCCCCACTCCGCATCGTTGATCATAAAGTCTACGAATACTTTTGATGCTGCTACTCTGTCCGCATCGGAGTTATCAAAGATCGCAGGTCCTGCTACAAGGTACTCCAGCTCAGGCTGTCCCGAATTGTTCGGGAACGGTACCAACACAGAATTCATTTTGCCGTCTTTCGTAAACTCTTTGTACTTGTTCACAGGGTAAAGGATCGTTCCCGCAGCTGTCTGGTTACCGAATTCCTCGATCGCCGCACCTGCATCCAATGCGATACCTTTTCCAAGAAGTCCTTTGTCGTAAGCCATTTTGATCCACTCCATAGACTTCACACCATTTTCATCGTTGATCGTATATTTTGTCACTGCATCATCTGTGATCCAAGATCCGTAAAGGTTGGATACAAATGCTCTCGGTCCTTGGTCTCCTGCTTGAGACTTTGTATAAAGGATCACCGGTGCAACTTCAGGCTTCTTCGCTTGGATCGCCTCAAGAAGCGCTTGGAACTCTTCTACAGTCCATGCTCTGTTTTCTTTGTTAAGAGGAAGCATGTCTGCGATTCCCAATTCTTCAAGCATTCCTTTGTTGAATCCCATCATGAACGGTGCAACACCTTGCGGATACATATAGATCTTTCCGTCATAGCTGCTTGCCTTCACTGCCGCTTCGATAAGCTCAGATTTTGGCACGATGTCCTCAAGGTCTACAAGATATCCCTTGCTTGCCCAGTCAATCACACGACCCGGTGCGTCATAAACAACGTCCGGATTCGTCTGTGACTGGATCGCTGTTTCAAGCTTAGCCGGTCCATCACTGAACTCGATCGCTTGATACTCTACCTTAATGTTTGGATGTTTCTCCTCAAACGCTTTGATCAATGCGGCATCATAGCCCTTAGAATCAAATTCTGCATCCCCTGTAAAGTTCGGGAAGTTCCAGAAAGTGATCGTGATCGGATTTTCAGCAGTATATGCATCAAGTCCTGTAGCCATTTCCTTATCATTTCCATTTTCTGCAGGTGGCTGCTCTGCATTCTCTTGCTTTGCACAGCCCGCGATCAGACCCATCATGATCACCGCTACAGAAAGCAACGCAATAAGTTTTTTCATGTTTTCCTCCTATTGTGAAAAAATATATGTCAACTCCCTCAGTGAAGCTGAACCCTCTTTAAAACTCCGATCCGAAGATCCTTTTCATCCTATGCGATGCGGTTTTTACTGTCCTTGTCGAAGAAATACATCTTCTCCGTCTCCAATCGGAACGGTACCTTGCTGTGAGATGCGACCGTTTCATCGACACTCACCTTTGCGATCAAACGCTGTGTTCCCGCCGTTCCATGCAGGATGCTCTCATGCCCGAGCAGCTCGCTGACCTCTACATCATACAAGAAGCTGTTCGGCGCTCCTTCACTCGCCTTGTGGATATTCTCCGGACGGATGCCCATCACGACCTCTTTGCCCTCGTAATCTCCAAGCTTCGCCAATTTGTCCGATGGGATCTCGATCTTGTTCTCATCCCAGACAAAATGCTTGCCTTCGATCTTTCCGTTGACAAAATTCGTCGCCGGTGCTCCGACAAAGCTTGCCACAAACATATTCTGCGGATCGTTGTAGATCTCCTTCGGAGTCCCGATCTGTTGGATATGCCCCTTGCTCATGACGACGATACGGCTTGCCATCGTCATCGCTTCCGTCTGGTCATGCGTTACATAGATCGTCGTTGCGCCGATACGCTCATGCAGCTTGATGATCTCCGAACGCATCTGCACTCTCAGCTTCGCATCCAGATTCGACAAAGGCTCGTCCATCAAAAACACCTTTGCATTTCGCACGATCGCACGTCCCAGCGCCACACGCTGTCTCTGCCCGCCCGAAAGCTCCTTCGGCTTACGATCCAAATAATCCTGGATCTCAAGGATCGCTGCCGCTTCCTGTACCCGTCGGTCGATCTCGTCCTTCGGCACCTTCTTGATCTTTAGACCAAATGACATATTCTCCGCCACCGTCATATGCGGATAAAGCGCATAGCTCTGAAACACCATCGCGATATCCCGATCCTTCGGCTCCACATTGTTCATCAGCTTATCATCGATGAACAGCTCGCCCTTGGAGATATCTTCCAATCCCGCGATCATTCGAAGCGTGGTCGATTTTCCGCAACCACTTGGACCTACGAATACGATAAACTCCTTATCCTTGATGTCTAAGTTGAAATCAAATACTACATGATTTCCATTCTCATAGATCTTGTCAATATGCTTGAGCTGCAGATTAGCCATTTGTTCCTCCCGAATTTCTCTTTTTATATTCTAAACTCTTTTTTACTACTGAATTTGCGGATCGCTCACGCATCGTATACGCTCTCTCCAGATCCCGCATCGCATACCCCGTACACAGAAGATCAATGATATAAAGCTGCGACACCCTTCCGCTCAAACTGCCGCCATCCATCGGCGATTCCTTGCCTGCCGAAAGGATCACGATATCCGCAAGCTCCGCCGCCGGCGATAAAGTATGATTGGTGATCGTGACCACCTTCGCGCCATTGTTCTTTGCCAGCGAAAGCGACTCGACGATATCCTGTGTATATCCGCTGAGTGAAAAAGCGATCACCAGATCCTTCTCCCCGAGCACCGAAGAGGTCATCGCCTGAAAATGCGAATCCGTCACCACATTTGCCATCTTGCCATATCGCAAGAGCCGCGACTGCATATCCAGCGACGCATTCCCGCTCGTCCCGATCCCGTAGATAAAGACCCGATCCGCCGAACAGATCAGATCGACCGCCTTCTCGATCTTTTCTTTTTCCAAGATCTGTTTGGTATTGGAGATCGCATTTTGCAGATTCATCGTGATATAATCCACATAATGCACGCCCTCATCCGTCGTGGATGTCGGCACCTCCTTCGCCACCGTCAGCTTGAAATCATGAAATCCTTCAAAACCGATCTTATGACAAAAACGCACGATCGTCGCTTCCCCGACCCCTACGCTTTTTGAGATCTCCTGGAGTGTCTGATAAATGATCTGATCCTTTTCCGCGATCACATAATCCGCTATTTTCTTTTCGCCCTTGGAAAGCGATGGATAGAATGATTGAATGATGCTGATATATCTCATGATCCCGACCTCCTTAATGGGAATTATACCACAAAAAATTTTTATAGCAATGGTTTTCCTGAAAAAAACTCCATAATTTTTTATTTTTTTGGAGCGTAATTTCTTTTTAGCTTCATCCGCTCCAGTAACAAACATTGCTTGCGGATCTTAGCCATAACATTCGAAATATTTTCCGACTTTGTTTTTTTATAGATCCACTTGATTATTATGTGATAGAATAGAGGAGAGAAAATCTTTGTCGCTTGCATCGGGATCTTCCGGCTCCGAGCAAGCCGATCGAAATCAAAGAGAGGAGAGATCTTTTGAGACCTTTGAAACACAAAATCGATGAACTGGAACTGCGGATCCGTCGGCTCGAACAGGAAGTCGCTGATCTGCGGTCACAAAAATACCCGACCGAAAAGATAACACCCGATACCGATCCCGACGGCATCTTGCTCGTGGATCATTCCCATGAATACCATGCCGAACCGAAAAGCCATCCGATCCTATCCAAAACAGCGGATCAACAAAGCGGTCAGGCTCCGGACCTTTCGGCACCTTCTTCAAAAGAGAAAAAACGCATCCTGCCGGTCGGACAAAAAGACCGCGAATCCCTCGTGGGCAAGTACATCATCGGTGCATTGGCGGCTCTGCTCATCTTCATCGGCGCCGCATCCTTTGTCGCGATCGTATGGCATCGCATCAGCGATGAGATGAAACTCGCGATCATCGGCGTATCGGGCGCCTTGCTGACCGCTTTGGGACTGCGTATGTCACTCAAAAAGCCAAGCCCGATCGCTTCCATCGTGCTGGGTACCGGCTCGGGACTCGTCTATATCTGTATTTTGTCGGCAAATCTTGCCTTCCACTTTATCAGTCACAGCTCCTCCACTTTGCTCTGCGCTTTGTGGACCGCTTTTCTGATGTTTTCATACCGATACACCGGCCTATACTTCACCGTACTGATCGCCTATATCGGCAGCTTTGTGAACCTATGCTTTGAACTGAGCCTTGCCTCTACGCCAAGCGATATGCTCCTCATTTTGTTCTTTGTCGCTTCCGTATCGATCATCCTGATCTACACGAGCCACAACAGCGGAAAGACCAAGTACGGCGCAAGCATCCTGCTCGCATCGCTCAACTTTGCTATCCTTTTGGGCGCAGACTCGCTGGATGCTATTTCCAATTCCGAAAATCATCTTGTGGCGATCAGCTGTGTCGTTGCGATCTTCATCCTCAACAATCTGATGTATCGCCTTGCCGAGCGTGAGATCATTCGCTATGCGCATTTTGTGACGACCATCCTTTCGACCCTTGCACTCAGCTTGCTGTTGAGCGCCCATTTGAGCGCCGAGCTCAGCAATTTCCGGATCCATTTGATCTTCTTTGGAGCCCATCTGCTCCAAGCGATCATCAACCACTTGAAATATCGCACCTTGGATGGTCAGCTGCTTCCATACTATGTGCTGATGATCTACTTCGGCTCCGTGCTCATCGTCGGAGATCGACTCGAGATCATAAGCGGTGCGACCATCGTGATGTTCCTGCTATTACTCAAAGATCGCATCAAATCCTCCAAAAAAACATGGGCACTTTCGATCTTTGTGCTCATACTGGATCTTCTGCTATTTTTATCGGATCTCGTGTTTATCGAGTACGAAAAAACTTCCGTCATCACGCTCAAAGCGCTCTTCCTTCTGCTTGATACGGGACTGTTGATGTGGATGGTCCATCAACACAAAAACACTCGAGGGATCCTGATCCGAAAGATACTGTCACTATGTATCGTGATATTCCACAGCTATCTGATCACTTCCTTGTTTGTCATATCCCTCACTTGGAACGATCTCTATCCGGGGAGCCAATTTGCTTTAGGACATCTTGTTGCGGTGATCGTGCTTTGCATCATCTACCGAACAAACTACTTCAATACCAAGGACGATCTTCCTGAAGATCGGAGCATCCCGTTCATCTTTGATCCAAGCTACAATGGGATCTATTATATGGCAGGATTGCTCTACATCCTCGGCATTTTCCGGATGGCGGATGTCGTCGAGCTTACCGCACTGAAATTCATACTCGTGCTCTCTACGCTTGCCGTTGCCATGCTCCAGACTCATATCGGACTAAAGACCGCAAGGATCCCAAGATATCTCGAGATCTGGAGCGTCACCAAGTATCTGATCTTCACCTGGTGCGTCCTTGGCACCTTCTCCGATCTATCCTTCGAGTCCGTCGCATATAGCGTGAGCGGACTGATCCTTGCGGTCCTTGCGATCATGATCGGATTTAAGCTTCGTGCACAGGCGACAAGACAATTCGGACTGGCGATCACCATGCTGATGGTCGCCAAATTCATCATCGTCGACCTCAGCGGGCAAAACTCCATGACTCGAGTCCTCGCCTTTATCATCGGCGGCGTGCTCTGCTTCCTCATCAGCGTGATCTACAACCGCTTGAGCCGTTCGGAATAAATTCCCCGGACACTGAATATATAGGGACGCACAGGTGATCTACAATCGTCTGAGCCGACCGGAATAAATTCTTTGTGCCGGGCTAGATGATCTCGTCGGAATAAAGATTTACCCCCATAGCCCTGAGAAAAAACATCCGGATAAATTAACAGATGTGATGCCAAAAAACTTATTCCAAACGATCATCTCAACAGATATATTTTGAAACACAAAAACCTCTTTCCATCGCGCCAGCTTCGATCGTTCGATTTACGATCCAACTTTTGAAGCCATAGCCCTAGAAAGAGGTTTTTAATTTTATATCATATCCATTTTATTATGTTTTTGTCATTTGTATTTTTAATTTGATTTTGTCGAGATCACTTTTCCTTCTTCACCATAGACGAGCAATTCTCCACTTTTGATATTGTCGATGAGATATTGTTTCCAATCTGCATCCAGCTGTTCGTAGCTCTTGCCGAAGTATTCTTCAAAGGTGATCTTCTCAAAATCCTGCACTCCGAGGTAGAGCATTTTCTCTAAGCCGTATTCTTTTATCAGATATGTTACGAAACTAATGTTTGCATGGAAATTCTGTCGGTTCGGCTCATGGATCCCTTCAAAATATTTTTCATCCATTGAATAATGCAAAAATACCGTATTGTTCCCTTTGTATACTTCATCGAAAAAATCCTTGAAGGGAAGCGATGAAGCAAAACCAATATGTAGGATCTTTTCCAAATTCGCTTGTTCCCCTAAAAATGCCTCTAAGTTCAAGCGGTCTTTCTCCGAAATATTTAGAAAGAAAAGTTTTTGTCCCAAGTTCAAGTATTCGATTTCTCTAGGGTCTATATTGGGATCCATATTTTGCGGTGTAAAGATCATATTTTTTAGCTTTGGTCGAAATGCTTTTGAATGTACGATCCCCATATATGCATCCAATCCTTCAATGAGCCATTGCGGTCTTCTATTCCTAAAAGAATTTTTCTCAACGAAGTTGTATTCCAACAATAGATGGTTATACTCGACCATTTGTGCTTCCACATTTTTTAAGAATATTTCTGTGGTCTTCGATAAATAATAGTTCCACTTTTCCTGATTATCAAAAGTATAAATTACTTTTGGAATTTCCGTCAGTTCTTTTTCATATTCTTTGTAAAAATTGGGGGCTTGCTCCCGAATAACTTCCAAATTTTCAACGATCATTTCATCGTACAGCTTGATGATCTGCTCCAGTTCGCTTGCTGTGTCGTATTCCTTATCATCGGTTATAATATGCATCGAAAAACCGCCCGTATCACGCCTTGTATCGATAAAAAGCTTCTCAAAAGCTGACGGATCGCTGACTTTGACCTCGTTGATATGAGCATAAAGCTCTTCCAAATATGTAATATCCATGTTGTTTGCCTCTGCCCAAGACCTGATGTTGTCGATCGATATTTCTTCTTGCAACAATTTTTTCTTTTGTCCGTTATCCAACAGATATTTGACAAGACTTGTCGATGCATGGGTCAGATTTTGAATTTCTTCTTCGCTCGAAAAGTCATGGAAAAAATGTGCACCGAACAAGGAGAAGTCGTGATTTTTGTAATAAGACTGAAAATCGACTTTGTTGGTATCGGCATTTTGTCCTACTTTTCCACCGATATTTTGGTTGGAATTTGGCTCTATATTTTTTGTGTTCTCTTTTGTAGTTTGATTTTTTTCTTCACTCTCGCTTTCTTGTTCTTCTTTTGAGCTATTTGAAGCCTGATCTGTTTTTTGCTCAGTTGTTTTGTTGCTTGTATTTACATTCATTTCATCTGCAAATAAATTACCGTAAATTCCGACCGCTTTCCAATTATCATATAAGTCGTAGGCATTGGCGATCAAGAGTTGTTTGAATTGAGGGGTTTTGACAAACTCATCATTACACTGCACACCGTTTTTATCATCTGCATTTACAAGCCTATTATCCACTCGAATGGTCATTTTCTTAATTGGCGCAAAGTCGTTGATGATGTTAAGATCATGTTCAATACTTTTGAAGATCTCTTCGTTATTTTCCACATTGTTTGCGATCAGAACTTCAATGTCCTGATTTTTGTAGGTCGTGTTAAATTCATCCTGTGCTTTTTCAAATTGCAGTTTGGAGTTACAAGAGGATAAAAGAACACAAAACAACAGAAGCGATACTATGATTTTACTTACCTTGCTAATGTAATAATGTATTTTCATTTCTGATCTCCATGATTCTAAAACTATGTAGATTCATTTTACCTATGTGAAATATATCATCTTTACAACTGATATTCAAGTCATCTCATTATTAAAACTCAGCATATTAAAATAAGTTTTTAATAATTTAGTCGATTTATTAGTAAAATAAAATAAAAAATGTTCGTTGTCGATACCTTTTACATAATTTTTACAAAGCGATCAAAATAAAGATTGTAAATGAGTTAGGGATAGATACGATCTTTTTCAACCTGTATTTTGTTCTCACGATCCGTTTTGTTTTTCTTCAGAAGTTATCTTACGCTCATATCCCTCAAGTTTTGGCTCCAAAGTGTTTATTTCGGATCTCCTTTTTCGCCATAGACAAGCAGTTCGCCACTTTTGATATTGTCCATCAGATATTGTTTCCAATCCGCATCCAGCTGTTCGTAGCTCTTGCCGAAGTATTCTTCAAAGGTGATCTTCTCAAAATCCTGCACTCCGAGGTAGAGCATCTTCTCTAAGCCATACTCTTCCATCAGATAGGCGGCAAAGCTATAATTGGCAAAGACATTTAAGTTATTCGGTTCTTCGATCCCATCATATTTTTTGAGCGGATTCACTGTAAACGCGGCAACTTTCGTATCTTTTCCAAAACCCGAAATCTCATACATATCTCCAAATCGCAACCCGTCTCCGTATATAATATGAAGAAATGTTCTCCGATTTTCTAAATTATCAAGCTGCTCTTCCGCCGTAGAAAAATTTTCTTGGATCAATGTATCTATAGCGTCTACATACTGCTGTTCACGTGAACTTAGCTTTCTTGTCGGTTCTGATTTACTTTGCTCAATATAACTTACCAGAAGCTCTTTATAAGGGAAGGAATCAGAATACAATTTCGCTAAACACACATCGAATCCATCCAGTAACCACATCGGTTTATTGACGAATATTCCATGGGAGCGGAAAGATTCTTGTAGCAGGATATGATTGTATTCAGACATCTGAGCTTCGATACGGATGAGATGTGCAGTATAGCTCCCGCTCGGGACAAAACTAATACCTCCTCGCCTTTCCAGCTTATAAGTGATCCTCGGTACTTCGGTCAGCGGTTTTTCAAACTCTTTATAAAAGTTTGGGGCTTGCTCTCGGATGACCTGCAGGTTGGCTGCGATGTCTTCATCAAAGGTTTTGATGATCGTTTCCAGCTCTTTCGCCGTATCGTATCTTTCGTTTCGATCGATCAAATGAATGGAAAATCCGTTGGTCTCTCGTTTTGTTTTTATTTCCGGCCGAAAGAACATCCACGATTCCCCTACCCTGATGTTTTCGATATGAGGATAGATGGTCTCCAGATATTCGGTGCGGATCTTATTTTCGTTTGCCCATGCTTTGATGTCGTCGATCGTGATTTCTTCTTTTAATAACTGTTCTTTTTTACCTTGTTTCAAAAGATATTTCACCAGATCGGTCGATGCGAGTTTTAGGTTTTCTACTTCTTCGGGACTGGAATATTCTTCGTCAAAGCGTAGGCTGAACAGCGATAATTCATTTTTTTGAAAGTAGGATCGAAAATCTGCAGTAGTATTTTCACTCGTTGATTCAGCTTTTCCTTGTTCTGCATCATAAAACAGATCGCCATAGATCCCTTCTACCTTCCATTGGTCGTACAGATCGTAGGATTTGGCGATGATCTCTTTACGAAGATCCTCCGTTGAAACAAGCTCCGGACGGATCAAAACTTGATCGTCTTTGCTTGCTCGTGCAGGATTGCGCTCCACACCGATCTCCAGATTTTTGATCGGCTCAAATTTATTGATGATATTCAGATCCTGTTCGATGCTTTTGAAGATCTCTTCATGATTTTCTACATTGTTTACGATCCGTATGTTAATATTCGGGTTTGTATATGTGGAGCCAAGATCATCCTGCGACTTTTCAAATTTTATGCTCGAATCGCAGGCAACTATCGTCATAATGGAAAAAAGTATTGCAATGATAAAACATAGTGTTTTCTTATTTTTAGTCATATGCTTATCCTTTATCTACATAACAATCATCGATCCATAACAAAATTTTTCCCGATCTGTCTCGTCGATACATTTTTTAAGAGCACTAGAGCGTTTACCCAGGCTACAACAATGACGGAGCAACCAAAGCACGAATCGTCCCACAAATTTCTGCCCAATGCTCCACTCCTCTGAATCGCCACCCCAAAGTTTTTCGTCAATCCTACAACAATGGCGCGAACAACCGAAGCACGAATCGTCCCACAAATTTCTGCCCGATGCTCAGCTTTCCTGCTTCCTCCAGCGTGATCAGATGACAACGTTTGAGCGTTTCGTTGAAATCATGATCGACCTCACGGATCACCTCACCGCCAAACAGATACACCCCACATTCAAAATGCAGATACAAACTTCGATAATCCAGATTCACTGTACCGACCGTCGCCTTGATCCCATCCGATACAAATACCTTCGAATGCACAAAGCCCGGAGTATATTCATAGATCTTTACGCCTGCACGGATCAGCTCCTCATAATAAGTCCGAGCCAAAGCATACGCATACCACTTGTCCGGAATATGCGGCATCATGATCACAACATCCACGCCACTTTTTGCCGCAAAAGAAAGCGCACTCACCATACTGTCATCCAAGATCAGATAAGGTGTCATGATATGCACATACTTCTGCGCACTGGCGATGATATCCAGATAGATATTTTCCCCGATCTGCTCCTTATCCATCGGACTGTCGCCATAAGGCATCACATAGCCGTCGCAATCATCATTTCCGTGTGGCATACGAAGATAGCGCTCATAATCCTCCGGGATATTTTCATCCACATTCCATAGTTGCAAAAACATCAGCGTAAACGATTTGACCGCATCCCCCTGGATCATGATCCCATTATCCTTCCAATGCCCAAAACGCTTCTTTTGGTTGATGTATTCATCCGCTATATTGATCCCGCCGGTGAAAGCGACCTTTCCATCGATCACAAGGATCTTACGATGGTCACGGTTGTTATAGCTCGTTGAAAGGATCGGTTTGATCGGCGAAAACTGCTTCGCATGGATCCCCAATTTGTTCAGCTCATCCACATAAGAATTCGGCATCTGAGCAAGCGACACCATCCCATCGTACATAAAGCGAACCTCGACCCCTTCACGCACCTTATCCTCCAAGACTTTCTGAAAAGTGCTCAGCATCACCCCGTCCTCGATGATAAAATACTCCACAAAAATAAAATGCTGCGCCATCTTGAGCTGCTTGATCATCTCCTCAAACACCTCTTCCCCGATCGGAAAATACTTCGCCTTTGAATTCTTGTAGATCGGATATCCGCTCATATTGTTCATATATCTTGTCAGCCTTGCCACATTCGGATTTTGCGCTTCGACCTCACGCAAAGCCTCCTCATCCTGCGTAAGCATCGGACGTGTTTCCGCAAAGATCTTGCGCAGATTCTTCGCCATCAGTCTCGCTCCGATCCCCGTTTGCACATAGATATAAAACAATGTCCCGAACACCGGGATGACCATGATCGGAATGATCCACGCCAATTTGAAATTCGGATTACTCGGCGAATTGATGATATACACGATCACCAAGGTACTAAGCAAGGTAAATCCGCCGAAGATATAATTGATATACTCACTCATCCAAGAAAACATCGCCATCAGGATCAGTGCCTGTACCCCAAACAAGATCAAAATGATCATCGTTCGACCGAATATGATCTGAGAGACCTTTTCTTTCCCTTTATCCAAATTCTTGCTCATACAAAACTCCTCATCCCCTCTATCAAAAACCACCCTACAAAAAATGTACCATTACATTCCCTTTTAGTTTTATTTCGTTAGCTTTTATATCATATACCCTTAAAAAGATGAAAATAGTCTCCAGATTTTAATCTAGGCTTTATTCTTCGCCAATAATTTACAAAAATAGAGAATAATGTGCAGGAAATATTACTTGAATGATCTGACAATTTTCTTTCACATAGTAAAGATCATCTAGGCAACTATCTCAAGAAAAAACAGTCAACATATTGTCGACTGCTCTTTCGCCATCTCGATCAACTGATGCTACATTCCAATTTTTTGTTGTTAACAATAAAGAAATCAACAAGATTTTTATCAATCAAAGTGGTATCATACAAATATTGAACTCTCTTGCCATTTCGTCATCCGAATTGCTCAGGCTTAATTCTCCCGAATAACTCCTAAACAAATTGAAGATCTCCTCTTTCTTAGGTGAAAGATTCTACTCCAGAATATAAAGAATCATCCTTGTATATTCCAAGCCCTTGTCATTATAAAATACAAATCCGTTTTAATTAACACTGTACTGATTTAAGTTCTGTACTTATTGCTATCTAAGAATATTTGCCAAGCAAAATTCCCCTTTCGAAAATTTATGCTTACTTTTGTATTCTTTTATTGCTGCTTCCAGCTCTGTTACATCAGAAAAATATTTCTCCACAAAATCCTTTGACTTTACATTAGAAATACCTAACTTTTGACTACAATATTTGCTTGGCTTGAGTTTACTTTTATATTTGCAATAATCATGATATTTCCCCTCTTTGATTATTACAAGAATTTCAATCTCCGGAGCAGTAATGACATTGATCACATCTACTTTGTGTTGATATATTTTCCGTAACTTAAACTCTTCTTTTTTGGAATCCAATATTCTGTAAACACTGATTCTTGATTCAAAACTTTTTCCTAAATACCTTTCCTCAAAAGTTCTTGCATCTCTACATCGTAGTAACTCTTGATCCAATAGTTCTTTTCTTGAAAATATTAATTTATCTGCCTCCAACAATTTTTCTATTATTACTCGTTCCGCTGTTCCTTCTACAATACAGGCAACTATTTTAGAATTCACCAAAACTTCCTCCTATCCCTTCCTTTCTACCCGATCCATAATGGCTTTTTTCAGGTTAAGATAAGATTTGTAAGAAGGAACTGTCCCATCCAGATAATCACTTTTAAATGCCTCACTTTTTTTTATATCATTTCTCTTTAAAACTTTATACAATTTTTGAGCTGTAATCCCCCCTCTATTTCTTACAATATAAATATTATCATTTCGGTCAAACTCATCTAACAGTTCCGAGTAATGAGTTGAAAAAATCAAAGTTGCGCCTTTTTTATTAACAGTTTCACTCATAAAGAACCTTACCAATGTCGCTACAATTTCTCGATTAAAGTGATTTTCTAATTCGTCTACTATTAAATAACCACCTTTTTCAAATACCCACATCGCATTTAAAAAAGTATTTATTCCTTTTATTGTCCCAGAGGATAAGTACCTTTCTATTTGCAAAGGATTGCTCACAGAAATTTCTTCTCTATCACAAAACTCCAGCTTGATTTCCCTAGTATTTGGATCAAAGCTGATCTTATTGATACTCGAGTCTAAAAATTGTATCAGTTCTCTTGGGAAATTACCTGTTATTCGTAAAAAGTTAAGATTTGTTAGTTGAATAAGATTACGTATTTTAAACCCATTGTTCTTGTTTATAGAAATAGCAATGCTCACGTCATCTTTAAGAAATTCCGCTGATTTATCACGTACCACCACCTTATAGTCCGATTCATCGAAAAGAAACATATCTTTTTTGGCTCTTATTTGCGTGGCTTTCTTTCTATACAAAGTCTCTTCACCGATCACATATCGCTCCTCCAAATCATTCTCTTTTGCAGGCAAGATTTGTGTACTAAGTTTGCAAACGCCTTGATTATCATCATAAAAAACTATCTCAAAATGTACATTTTTTGATTCCGTCAATATGTCTCTCGTCACAATATTATTGATCGATTCACCATTCAATAGGTTTAGAGAAAAAGTGATCAATTTTAATAAAGATGTCTTTCCCGAGGCATTTATACCCACAATAGATATCACATTGTTCGTATAAATTTTGCCGAATGGGTTAAAAAGCATCTCTGTATTATCAGACATAACATTTTGTTCTGTAAAAAAATCAATCTCCACCTTCTCTTTGAAAAGCATCAGCCCTTCTACAGATAATTTTAATAATCTCATGATTCACCTCCTGCTTATATCTCAATCATAATATTATAATAGCACAATCCGACTCCACATTTCAACATCATATAACGAAATTTGCGTAATTTGATGAAATTTTTTAGCTCACTATAATATTATTATACATTTTTATACGTGATTTACGTTATTATATGCACTTATATTATTTAGGATGAAATAAATGTTCATATTATTAAAATATGTACGAATGATACTCTCCCTTGTTATATTCTCTTAGATAATGTTTAGCATACCACTCCATCGGCACGACCCAAGCCAACTTCACTCTCCACTCCATAAAAAAAGACCTCCGCTGTCAGTTGCCCGACAACGAAAGTCTTTATTCACTCCACTCTATTTATAGATCGGATATTTATTGGTAAGTTCTGTTGCGATCTTCTTACCCGCTTCAATGTCTTTGTGTGAAAGCACAAGGTCGATCGCCTCTGCAATCTTCACCATATCCTCTTCTACCATACCTCTTGTAGTAACAGCTGCCGTTCCGATACGGATACCGCTTGTCTTGAAGAAGTTTTGAGGGTCGAATGGGATCGAGTTTTTGTTTACAGTGATGAATGCCTCGTCAAGAAGAGTTTCTGCCTCTTTTCCGGTCATTCCCTTGCTGATCAGATTTACAAGGATCAAGTGGTTGTCCGTTCCACCAGACACCAGATTAAATCCACGCTTCATCAATTCCTCAGAAAGTCTCTTACAGTTCTTTACCACTTGCTCCTGATACTTCTTGAACTCAGGCGACAACGCTTCCTTGAAGCTCACAGCCTTCGCTGCAATGATATGAGCCAAAGGTCCTCCTTGGATACCCGGGAAGATCGCCTTGTCGATCTGTGCAGCATACTCCGCTTTACATAGGATCGCTCCACCTCTTGGTCCTCTCAAAGTCTTGTGCGTAGTAGTCGTTACAAAATCCGCCACCTCACATGGATTGTTGTGAAGTCCCGCTGCAACAAGTCCTGCGATATGCGCCATATCCACCATAAAATATGCGCCAACTTCCTTCGCGATCGCTGCAAGTTTCTTGAAGTCGATCTCTCTTGGATATGCGGATGCTCCCGCTACGATCATCTTCGGCTTTTCAGCAAGTGCGATCTCACGCACTTTGTCATAGTTGATCTGCTCCGTATCCTTCTCCACACCATAAGCGATGAAGTTAAAATACTTTCCGGAAATATTTACCGGTGAACCATGAGTCAAGTGACCGCCTTGAGAAAGGTCCATTCCCAATACCTTATCACCATGCTCCAGCATTGCAAAATAAACACCCATATTCGCCTGAGAACCGGAATGAGGCTGAACATTCGCATGATCTGCACCGAAGATCTTCTTCAAACGGTCGATCGCGATATTCTCCATCTCATCCACATGCTCACAGCCACCATAATATCTCTTTGCAGGATAGCCTTCTGCATATTTATTAGTGAAATAGCTGCCCATCGCCTCCATTACAGCTTCAGAAACGATATTCTCCGATGCGATAAGCTCGATATTTCTCTGCTGACGGTTCAGTTCTTTTTCCAACGTTGCATAAATCTCAGGGTCGTTTTTTATAAGATTGTCAAAATTCATGAGTACCTCCTAATTTCTATTTGATATCATTATACCCTTTTGAAAGAATGATTATCAAGTAAAAATTCAGGGTTAGTCAAAAATAATTCTCCAATTCACGCCGAAGCCTGTCAGCAACTTGAAAAGATTTTTTTACGATCCTTCATTCAATGAGCGGACACTTTTTGTAAAACCTCTCTATCGCTTGAGGCGAGCGACCACGATATTTTTGAGCTTGACCGCCTCCTCGATCTTGAGCAAGAGCCCCAAGATCACATAGACTACAACGCCGCAAAGCACCGCCAAAACAAGAGACGAGAACATCCCGCCTCCCACCGAAAGCAGATCGAATGTCATCTTTGCACAGCCGCCCATCACGACCGATGCCAAAAGGATCTTCGCCACATCGATGCTCCAAATATCCAGCTTGCCCAGCTTCTTTCGCAGACTTCCCATCATCAGCGCGGCAGTCACCAATGCCGAGATCGACGTCGCAAGCGCCAGACCGCCCAGCCCCATAAATCGAGACAACACCAGATTCAATATGATATTGATCCCCACACCGATCGTCGCATTCACCACCGGCGTTTTGGTATCATGCATCGAGTAGAACGCCTTCGACAAGACCTCCCGATATCCGAACCCGATCATTCCGATCGAATAAAAGAATAGTGCCGACGAGGTCAACAGCAACGCATTCTCATCAAAAGCCCCTCGCCCAAACAAGACCGCCACGATCTCCTTCGAGAAGATCAGCGCCCCGATCGTGATCGGTATCACCAAAAGATCGATCATTGCAAAACTTTCCGATATCCCCTCTCGGATCCCTTGGATATTCTTTTCCTCAGCCATTTTTGCAATACGAGGAAAAAGCACTGTCGTGATCGAGACCACAAAAACACCTTGGATAAACAAGTTCAGCTTGCCGGCATAGTTTAGTGCAGATATTCCACCCACCACGATGGTCGAAGCGATCGTCTTATCGACCAATAGATTGATCTGATTTACTGATGCTCCAAGGATCACAGGAAGAGCGATCCATATCGTAGCCCGTATCCTTTCATCCTTAAGATCCAAAGACCTTCGATACTTCAGCCCGCTTTTCCATACCCAAGGCAACATAAAAAACATCTGCGAAAACTGAGCTAATGCCGTACCGATGATCAATACATGATCATTGCTCCTTGCCGCCAAATAGATCGAGAGGATCGTTATGATATTGAGCGGCAGACCCATCATCGCCGGGATCAGATAATTCCCCTGTAGCTGGAGATATCCCCCAAAGATATTGAGCAACCCCAAAACGAAGATCGAGCTTAGCATCACCCTGCTGAACTTTACCGTGATTTCCAAAAGGTCACCCTCAAAACCGACCGCCAGCAACTTTACGATAAATGGCGCAAGCAGCTCCGCCAGAACGAATACGATCATCACAAAAAGAAGTACATGATTGATCAGGTTTACCGTATATCGCTGCGCAGACTCCATCCCTTCCTCATGCGAGATCCTACTCATCATCGGGATATACGAAGTCGCTATTGCGATCCCCAAAAACTCCAACAGGATCGCCGGAACCGTCACCGCAACAAAATAAGCATCACTGATCGGTGACGCTCCATAAAAATACGATAAAATAACTTCCCTGCCAAATCCCAAGATCTTAGAGATCAAAGTAATGCACAAAATAATAAGCGCTGTTTTTTTCAAACAAATACCTCAACTACATCAACAAAACATTTTCAAAGTGATCCTAAGCTAAAGCCGCAGCGAAAGAATAAATTCCAATAGATCCTCACATACCCGATCCGCCTTTGTATCCGAAATACATCCCTTGTATTCCCCGGATCTCACCAGAACTTTCATGCCGATCCCTGCGCTGATCCCCAAAGAGATATCACTCTCCTGATCACCTACAATGATCGACTGCGACAGATCCAAATCGATCCCTCTTTTTTTATGATCCTCTACAGCTGCATCGATCATCCCTTTGTTCGGCTTTCTACAGTAACAGCTCTTTCTGTACTCCTCAACAACTGCCTCTTCGTGATGAGGACAATAATAAAAATGATCGATCGGTCGTAGGATCTCTTGCCCAAATTGCCTCAACACTTCCATCCTCAACATCTCGTTCAGATATTCGTGCAATGCTACAACATCCTGCTCTTTATAATATCCTCTGGCAACGCCCGATTGATTAGTAACTACGATAACGGCCAACCCCATATCATGACAAAGCTTTATTGCTTCAACCGTCCCATCTATCAGCTCCAGATCTTCTTTTTTATACAAATAATGCTTCTCTATATTCAGTGTGCCGTCCCGATCCAAAAAGATCGCCCTTTTTTTGATCAGATCTCTACTATATTTCATTTCATAAATTCCATTTCAACCAATTCACACAGAATATGCCCGATCGTGATATGAGACTCTTGGATCCTCGCCGTGTCATCTGAAGGAACAATGATCGAGATATCCGCATAAGATCGAATGTCCCCGCCATCCTTTCCAAGCAAAGCGATCGTCTTTCGATTCGCCGAATGAGCCCATTTTATTGCAGCCAGTACATTCTTGGAGTTGCCGCTGGTGCTTATCGCAACAAACACATCTTCCGGTCTCATCAACCCCATCAACTGTCTCTTAAATACATCCTCAAAACCATAATCATTAGAGATCGCCGTCATCGTCGCAACATCTGCATTCAGTACGATCGCCGGAATAGCACCTCTCTCTTTCTTAAAACGCCCCAGCATCTCCCCTGCGATATGAAGCGCATCCGATGCCGAACCGCCATTGCCACACAAAATGACCTTGCCCTGATCGGAAAGTGCTCCATTGATCAGCTCGACAGCCCCCTCGATCTTTTCAAGTAGCTCTGTAGACTCCAATATCCTCTTTTTGACCTCAATGCTTCTTTCAAATGAATTCCTTATGATCTCCTTCATATTCATTCCCCTTTCAAAGATCTTGAGATCTTATTGATGATCTCTGTTGTCGAATACCCTTCTACAAAAGGGATCGTACACACGACACCGCCATAAGACTCCACGATATCTTTTCCGACGATATTTTCCACATCATAGTCTCCGCCCTTTACCAATATATCCGGTTTCACGGCTTTTATCAGCTCATAAGGAGTATCCTCTTCAAACAATACCACATGATCTATAAAATCCAGCTCCGCAAGCATATTCATCCGATCCGTTTCTGCCAATATCGGTCTTCCTTCACCCTTGATGCGCTTCACCGACTCATCGCTATTGACACCTACTACAAGGAGATCCCCCAGCTCCGAAGCCTTTTTCAGATACTGTATATGACCTATATGCAGAATATCATAGCAGCCATTCGTGAACACGATCTTCTTCTGCGAAAAATACTTTCGATTTCGAATAAAATGATCTCTATCGACGATCACATTCTTTAACTGCTGTAAATTCAACGCTTCTTCTATCTCCTCGATTTTTACAGGAACCGTTCCGACCTTGCTTACCTTGATCCCCGAGGCGATATTCGCTAATTCTGCGGCCTTTTCAATACTGTTCCCCTCCGTATAAAAAAAAGTGAGATAAGCGATGAAAGTGTCCCCCGCTCCCGTAACATCAAAAACTTCCTGAGCCCTGCTCTGTCCGCTCACAAACTCGTTCCGCTCGTTAAGTAAAATATATCCCTTTTCTGAACGGGTGACCAAGATCACCTCCGCCTCCGTCAACTTCTTCAGCTCCGACATCGCTCGGCAGATATCCTCTTCGGACGATATAGTCATTCCCGTAAGCATCGACAACTCTTTTACATTCGGCTTCAACAAAAATGCCTTCTTATACTTCAAAGGATCATTCCCCTTTACATCGACGAAGGTTTTTTTGCCTCGACTTTTCGCTTCTTCAAGAATCTTTTTTGTTGATCCGGACGAAAGAACACCTTTTGCATAATCCGACAGGATCACCGTATCCACATCATCGATCTTCTTGACAAAAAGATCAAAAAGTTTCACCTCTAACGATGACGAAATATCCGATGCATCCTCGATATCGATTCGAAGAACATGATGATTATCCACCAACAACCTTGTTTTTACTGTCGTTTTGCGAGAACTGTCCCGAATGATCTGATCACTTCCCAGCCCGATCGACTCACATAGATCCATGATCATTCCTGCATGATCGTCTACGCCTGTTATAGACAAGAGCTCGACCTTAAAAGCATCCATCAGATTCGCACCGACATTCGCCGCTCCACCCAATCGGTAATAAGTTCGCTCATAGTTAAAGATCGGTACCGGAGATTCCGGAGAGATCCTATTGATCTTCCCCATTTGATACTCATCCAAAATAATATCACCGATCACCATGATCCTACTCGAATAGCTATTCTTCATATCTTCGCCCCAATCTACTGCTCTCTAATATTTCAAACGCTTGATCCCTTATCATTTCTACCGTTATTCCATCCAGACATCTTCTTTTGTCACAATTCCACAGAACTTCCGTATCCATACAAAACTGACAATCCAGCCCTACGAAAATATTGTGTCGATGGCTTGAGATCGGTCCTACAAGATAAGGGCTGGAAGGTCCAAAAATACCGATCGTATTTCTTTCCATCGAATCGGCAATATGAAGAAGACCGGTATCCCCCGCGATCAAGAGATCTGATACTTTAATGATCGCTGCAGATTCCATCATACCCGTCTTACCGATAAGATCGACCACATTCTCCTGGTTGCTCAAATAGTCTCTGATATGATCTTCAAAATCCGACTTTTCAGCTCCTCCGCCAAGCAAGATCACCTTATGATCGATAGACAAAGCATTGATCAACTGTAGCCAATTTTTCATATCCCATTTTTTTACATTCTCTGAATACTTTTTCCCATCTCTAAAAATAAAAGTATCCCCTGTCCCGATACCGCAAACGACCGTCTTCTCTCGATCTCTATCATATCCAAGCAATGCTTCGACACTCGAAACATCCGGCGATAAGATATTAAAATATTGGATCTCAAGACCATCTTCAATACTTCGCAAAAGATCCAGATTCCTTTCTATCACATGACGTGTTCTGTCTTTTTTTACGATATATTCATTCCAAAAAGAATTTCTTTTATTTTCTTCCCCAAAAAACACTTTCTGTTTACAGCCGACCAAATGAAGCAAAAATCTTCCTTTCCAATTTGTCGTACTCGGTGCAACAAAGCCGATATCATATTTTTGTCGACGAATTTTCAATATAAAAGCCAAGAGCTCTCTCTTACTCATTTTCACAAGATCTAGAAAATAGATCTGATCGACCAGATTCGTATTCTCGATCAACTCTTTCTGCTGTTTTGAGCCCAGCATCATATCGATCTGTGCATCGGGAAACTTTGTCCTTAGAGCCTTCAAAAAAGGCAACATATGTATCAGATCCCCTATGCCATGATGTTGCTCTACAATAATCTTCTTCATCGTCCCCTATCACTTTTCTACACAAAAATCATTGCCCACAAAGAGAGATCCCCTGCTCAATACTCCTCGCAACTTGTTCGATCTCATCATTGGTAAGATAAGGATGCATCGGTAAGGATAGCACCGTATCACAAAGCCGATCCGAAACCTCAAACTCCTCATCCACATAGCCTAAGTGTGAAAATGCACCCTGTCGATGCATCGGCTTGGAATAATAGATCATGCTCGGGATGCCTTTCTCCTTCAGATACTTCTGCAGTTCGTCCCGCTCTTCTTTGCTGTTTAGCCGGATCGTGTACTGCGCCCAACTCGATCGATAGCCTTCCGGTACCTTCGGCAATTTTACCGAGAGATCCCGAAGCAAAAAAGCATACTTCTTCGCCACCTGATCCACATCATCCAGCTCATGCTTTACAAAAGCATCCAGCTTGATATGCAGGATCGCCGCCTGCAAAGCATCCAGCCTCGAATTGACTCCGATACGCACATTATCATACTTATCGACACCTTTTCCATGTACCTTGAGCGAGCGAAGAAGCTCCGCAAGCGCATCATCATCGGTAAAGATCGCACCCCCGTCACCATAACATCCCAGCGGCTTCGCCGGGAAAAAAGAAGTGGTTGCCGCATCGCCAAAGCTGCATGCCCTCTTTCCATCAATGCTTCCGCCAAAACCCTGTGCTCCGTCCTCCAATATCTTCAGACCATACTTCTCTGCGATCTTGCGGATCGCCGAATGATCTGCCGGCAGTCCAAAAAGATCCACCGGAATAATGACCTTCGGTGCAAGTCGCCCCTCTTCGATCACCTTTTGGATCGCCTGTTCCAATTTGTTGACATCGATGTTGAAACTTTCCTCATCCACATCCACAAAGATCGGTGTCGCTCCAACAAAAGAAACGACCTCCGCTGTCGAAAAAAAAGTAAAATCCGGAACAAAGACCGCATCCCCTTTGCCGATCCCCCATGCCGTCAAAACAAGAGACATCGCCTCCGTTCCGTTCGCACAGCTGATACAATGCTGCACCCCCACATACTGCGCAAGCCTTCTCTCCAGCGTAGTCACGACCTCACCGCCGATAAAAAGCCCCGACGCCATCATCGCTCCGACCGCCTCATCGATCTCGATCTTATATTTTTTATATTGCGCTTTCAAATCCCTAAATTCCATGGATTAACCTCTCTTAGATCTATAATCCTCAAACTTATCTAATAATCTTCGTTCAATATCCTCCGGCATACGTGTTGAAATATCGTATCCATTGCCCGAAATATACATCGTGTCTCGATGCTTTTCAATCGCCTCTACCAGCATACGGATCTCTGTTTCATAAACTCTATATGCAAGCTGATGAAATGTATCTTCTTTGTAGACAGAAACCTCAACTCTTTCAATCACCTCTCCTGCATCGATCTCATCTCCAATAATATGAGTTGTGACACCCACCGGTAGATCATTCCAAATTGCCCACTTTAAAGAATCCAAACCTCTAGAAACAGGTATATATCCCGGATGCGAATTGACAATCCGATACTTTGATACGACCTCTTGCCCAAGCAATCCTGCTCCACATAGCAAAACTACAGATTCTTCTTCTAAATATTTCTTGTCGAGAGGACCAACGATATATCCATACCCAAAATTTTCGCATAAACTCTGTGGGGATAATAGATTTGTCGTTTGAGGACGATGCTGAATAAGAGGAAATTTTTTCTTAACATACTTCATATCCTCAGCAAAAACTACGATATTTTGATACCCGCTCGCCTTCAGCAAACAAAGTGTATCATAGGTTTTTCTATGAGGAACCGTATAGGTCAAAACTCCTATTTTTTTATTTTTATCCATTTCTACCTCTATCTGAAATCCATCGTACTTCCATGCTTTATCGGAAAACTTACCGACATCCTGTTTTTTGATGACAAATAGATCGCAAGCACCAGCTCCAGTGCATCTCTTCCGTCCTGAGCCGTGACATAAGGCGGTCGATCCTCCCGAATCGCCAAGATCACATCCTGATACAGCGGGCTGTGTCCGAAACCATAGACATTCGGCGGATGTTCGCTAAAGCTACGCTTGACCTCCTCACTCTCCTCCTCGCTATCTGCAAAACGCCACTCCTCAATGATGTTGACCGACTTCCCGCCGACCTTCACCGTCCCCTTTTCTCCAAAGAGATACAGGGTTTCCTCTAAATTTTGCGGATACACATTCGTCGTTCCCTCGATGATACCATAAGACCCATTTTCAAAACGAACCATCGCCATCCCGAAGTCCTCCGCCTCAAGATAATCATGATTGAGATTATCCGTCATCCCGATGACCTCAACAATCCTACCGCCCATCAACCAGCGCAAAAGATCGATATTGTGGATGCACTGATTCATCAATGCACCGCCATCCTGCTCCCATGTACCTCGCCATGGCGCCTGACGATAATATTCTTCCCCACGGTTCCAGCGAATATGCGCCGTCCCGTGAAAAAGCTTTCCGAATTTATTCTGCTCGATGGCAGAACGTACCTTTTGGATCGACTTATTAAAACGATTTTGATGGCAGGCACAGACCTTCAAGTTCTTCTCTTTCGATTTTTCAATGATCTTATCCGCCTCATTCAGAGAAAGAGCGATCGGCTTCTCGATGATGAGATGAACTCCATACGCCAAGCAATCCAATGCGATCGTCCCATGTTTACCACTCTCTGTGCAGATCGCCACCAGCTCTAAATCTTCATTCTCCAGCATCTCGCAATAATCCGTATAGAGCTTGACCCCTTCCAGTCCAAAACGCTCCGCTTTCTCCTGCGCAGCAGATTCTACAACATCGCAGAGCGCAACGATTTCCAGGCCATTCTCCAGAGCCGCCGCAATATGATTTGGCGAGATCCTCCCACAACCGATGACAGCATATCTCATAATTACCTCTTTTTCTCTAAAGCAGCTCGATATTCGACTTCTCAGCGAGCTCCTTCGTCATATTCTTCGTATCAAAAATAAACTTCGCATGCTTTTGCACAAATCCATAATCCACCGTCGTATGCGCCGTCGTGATGATCACAAGATCCATGCTTTCGACAAGCTCCGCTGTCAGCTCCTTCGCCCCCTCTTTCTCGATCTCCTGATACCGATAGCTCTTTACAAAAGGATCAAAGAAGCGGACCTCTGCATCATTTTTCTCCAAAATATCGATCACCTTGAGCGCAGGACTTTCCCGATAATCGTCCACATCCTGCTTATACGCCACGCCCAGCACCAAGATCTTCGAGCCGTTCAATGATTTTTTGAAACGATTCAAAATCCGAGCTATTCGATTGACTACATAATTCGGCATACTGTCATTAATGATCCCCGAAGTCTCAATCAGCTGGGTATGATAGCTATACTCCCTCGCCTTCCAAGAGAGATAATACGGATCAAGCGGAATACAGTG
The DNA here is from genome assembly GCA_030532705.1 of Peptostreptococcaceae bacterium. Classification (GTDB taxonomy): domain Bacteria; phylum Bacillota; class Clostridia; order Peptostreptococcales; family Filifactoraceae; genus JAUNKE01. The sequence goes on along the minus strand of JAUNKR010000003.1, from coordinate 25,598 downwards.
CCCTCCGACACCCGGTCCCGGATAAAAAGCCTGAAAACCGTAAGGCTTTGTCTTTGCCGCATCGATCACTTCCCAGACATCGATCCCCATTCGATCACAGATGATCGCCATCTCATTTGCCAATGCAATATTGATATTGCGATAAGTATTTTCGAGTAACTTCTCCATCTCCGCCACAGCAGGTGAACTTACCCGATGTACCTTGCTTTCAAGCACCGATTCATAGATCATAGCGATAACCTCGGTTGCATCTTTCCCGATGCCCCCGACGACCTTCGGCGTGTTTTTCGTCTTATAAATCAAATTGCCCGGATCGACCCGCTCCGGTGAAAAACCAAGATAAAAATCCTCGCCACATCGAAGACCCGACCCTTCCTCCAAGATCGGTCTCAAAAGCTCCTCCGTCGTTCCCGGATAAGTCGTACTCTCCAGCACGACGATGCTGCCCTTTTTGAGATATTTTGCGATCTCGATCGCTGAATTCTTTACATAACGAATGTCCGGCTGTTGATGATCGTCTAGCGGTGTCGGTACACAGATCGCAATAAAATCCATATCCCGCACGAAAGAAAAATCCGAGGTCGCTCGAAGCAGTTTGCGCTCGACCACATCTTTCAGATCCTCGCCGACCACATCCCCGATATAATTCTCCGCTCGATTGACCATATCCACTTTTTTCGATTGAATATCAAAGCCCGTTACCGAGAAACCTGCCTTCGCCTTCTCTACCGCAAGCGGGAGCCCGACATAGCCCAGTCCGATCACCCCGATATTCAAACTTTTGCGTTCTATTTTAAGAATCAATTCATTTTTCATTTTGCTCCAACTCTCTCAAAAATAGATATTAGCTTATCCGTTAACACAGAAAAGTCGTATTCTTGGGCTGTTTTCTTTGAATTATCACATATTGACTGATACGATAGATAGTCCGTTTTTTGCATTTCTTTAAGCTCAACTATCCTATTTGCCATACTTTCATAAACGAATCTTTCCTCCGAAGAATGATCCGCATAAAACCCGCAATGATTCTTTTCAAGGATCGAATAGCCTTCTTTGTAATTCGAAATGATCGGTTTTCCTGAAGCCAAATAATCAAAAAGCTTATTTAAGCTCAGCCCGAAGCGATAAAGCGGATTGTTTTTTATAAAAAATATATTTACATCCGACTGCGAAAGGATATAAGGAATATATTTCTTATCTACTTTTCCCTTAAAAGTAATATTGTTCAGCTTCTTACTCTCAGCTTCCTTCTCCAATCTCTTTCGATGATCTCCATCCCCCCATACAAGAAGCTTGATGTCCTTATGATCCTGAAGATGCTCGGCGACCGTGATCAATCCGCCGACCTCATTAGCAAAACCTAGAGAACCCGTATATACCACCTTAAAAAGTTCTCTGTTGTTCAGATCTTCGTCCTCAACAATATATTTTTCTCTATTCTCATGATATAATGCCAGATCGATCCCGTTATTGATATGAAAGACCTTCTCTAGATCTATCGGTCCACCGTTCGCCCGATCCCATTTCATTTCAGTGATATACTGAGCTCCGCCCTCCATTGTAAAAACGATCGCATCCGCATGTCGATACAGATATTTCTCCAATTTGTACAACGCTTGAGCGATAAAAGAACGGCGCTTCAAAAAACCGAATTCTACCAAAGTTTCCGGCCACAGATCCGCAATTTCTATAACGCAAGGGATCTTATATTTTCTTGCGATCCGAATACCGGCATAGCAAGTCAGCGGATGCACGGAGGATGCAAAAATAAGATCCGGCTTTTCAAACTTTGAGTGATTTCGGAATAATCCCCAAGTATATTGAAGCATATTGATAATGCGATCTAAGCCATTACTCTTGTAATTGCTTGACCGCAAATACACATGATCGATCCCGTCGACATTTTCTTCGCGAAAGCTTCTGCCATCCTTTATCAAATTCACATCCGAATTATGCGCCGTACTCGCACTGAATACCTTCGTCTCAAAACCCGACAGATCGAGAAATTTTGCAAAATACTCCGTACGAGCCAGAGGATAATATTGAGGCGGTACCGCATAATGATTAAACAACCAGATTTTTTTCATCTTGACCTCTAATACACAGGTGTTAAATATTTCTTGTATTCCGGGCGATCCCCCGACACGATATCAAAATAGAGCGCTTTCAGATCATAGGTGATCTTGCCCGATACTCCTTCATTGATCAATATTCGATCAATACTTGTGATCGGCGTGATCTCCATCGCAGATCCGCATAAGAAAGCCTCATCACAAATATAAAGCTCCGTACGATCGATATTTCTCTCCGTCACCTTCAGTCCCAACTCTTTTCTTGCGATCTCTAGAATAGTCTCTCGGGTGATGCTCTCCAAGATGGATGCATACTTAGGCGGTGTGATCAACTCACCATCCCGCACAATAAACAAGCAGGAACCCGGTCCCTCTGCAACCTTCCCCTCGCTGTTCAGCAGGATCGTCGTATCATAGCCATTGTTTTTTGCTTCGATCTGTGCCATTCGGCTATTGATATAGTTGGCACCCACCTTTGAGCGAGGCGACATACTCCGATCATTGATCCTTTCCCAAGAGCTTACCGAACAACTCAAGCCAGGACCAATCACATTTTCTGTTCGATCCTTAGCGATCGGTGCCACAAACATACCGACCGGCCCAAATGAGCTCCAGGTCCCTCCGACCCCATCAAGAAATACCGTTTGTCGAATGGCGATATCCCGGCTGTAATGATTTGCCTTTACGATGCTTAGCAAAGCTTCCGTCAACTCCTCGACCGAATAACGATCCTCCATTCGAAACAGCTTGATCGAATTTTTCAGTCGCTTATAATGTTCCTCCAGCTTAAAAATATAGAGCTGCTCCTCTCGCTCGTTCCAATAGCCTCGGATCCCTTCAAAAACATTCGCCCCAAACTGAAAGCCCGGGCTGAGCACATGGATCTTCGCATCTGCTAACGGTAAGATCTCTCCATTCAGCCAGATCAATCGATTCTCCTGCATCCTTATTCCTCCTTCTTCCCCTTTGCCTTATCGACCGTTCTACGTGTCATCTCTGCATTGAGATCCTCAGCATCAAGGCCCGCGATATCCTCAGGGATCTCCTCATAAATATTCTTCATTTTGAACACTCGCAAAAAAGTCTTTATAATGATCACGATATCAAGGAATATGCCATATTTCTTAAACTGCTCAATATAGAGATTATCATAGTGCACCTTCTCATCCCATTCAAGCTCATTTCTTCCTGTCACTTGAGCCAGCCCCGTCAGACCCGCTTTCATTCGAAATCGCGCTTTATAATCCTCATTGAGTTTATCAAAATCTCCAAGCTCATAATAAACCGGTGGCCTCGGCCCAACGAAAGACATATCCCCGAACAATATATTCAGTAACTGAGGAAGCTCATCGATACTGCTCTTTCTCAAAAAAGCCCCGACTTTTGTAACCCTCGGATCATCCTTAAAGTTATACAAGCCTGCTCCCTGCTTCTCAGCTCCTACTACCATCGTTCGAAATTTATACATCCAAAATTCTCTTCCATCTTTTGTCAGTCTTTTTTGCTTAAAAATGATCTCCCCCTCCGAATCCAGCTTAATAAAGATCGCTGCGATCGCCATGATCGGAGAAAGCATCATCAAAGAAAACAAAGACAGCATGATATCAAATACTCTCTTTAAGATAATCATCATTCTTTCCTTATTCAAAATGATAGGTTTGGAAAATATAGGACATATCTTCCCCATCCTTTACATATTCTATATTATCCACGGTAGATCCCATTTCTAAGATCGGGAAATTCGGCAAAATAAACGGTGGTTTGAGCACGATGGAATACGAGCCCACATTAGAGAATACCACATGATCTCCCACCGATAACATTCCCTCAAAATTCCGATACAAATAATCTGATTCGATACAGGTATAACCCCCAAAATCCAGATCCTTAAAATAACATTGCTCCGTATTATCAGACAAAACCCGGATCGGCGGATTCTTCGTATTCAGGGTCGGATTGATATTATAAATACTGCCTGTCAAGGTTGCTATTTTTTTGCCTCTGACATCTTTGATATTTAGCACTTTCGTCACAAAATGCATCACATCGCCGACCAATGCACTCCCCGGTTCGATCAACAGCTCCGGCTTTGCATCCTCATCATATCCTTGATAAAAATCGGCAAATCCCTTTGCAATAAGCTGCGCATACTCCTCATAGTCGGGGATCGGGGTATTGAATTGCTTTTTCAAACTCTCTGCCATCTTCCCGTACAGACCGCCACCCATACTTATAAACTCCGGCTTCTGATCCATAAACAACTTTTTGATCGCTGCCAACATCCCGCTCACTTTATTTTTCCATACTGCGAGACTTCGGTTGGCAATATGACAGTGGACCCCTTTGATATGGATATTATCAAACTCTTTGCATGACTCGATCACATCAGCGAGCTCCTCCCCGTCAACATCAAATCCGAACCGAGAAACCACTCCATCACCAACCTCAAAATTCAGGCGGATCCCGATATTCAGTTTTTCTCCCGGATTTCTTGCCGCGATCTCTTTCAACAAACTCGTTTCATACAAAGAATCTATATTGACGGTCCCTCCGGCTAAAAGCAGCTTCTCCATGTCCAAAGATTTTTTGTAAGGTCCATTAAAAATGATATTCTGTGGACGGACCCCGACTCGAAGAGCCAGCTCATACTCCATACTCGACACGACCTCTGCCAAGCCTCCAAGATCATCGACCAACTTGCAAAGCTTCGGAATATAATTCGTTTTGTATGAATAAGCTATATTGAATTTCGGATAATACTTACAAAAAGCACTTTTCAGCTCTTGATAGTTTTTTCCAAATTGCTCAATATCCAAAATATAAAATGAATCGCCGACGATCTCCGATATTCCTTTGATCTCTTGATAATTTATCTGCATCAGATCCCCTTCTTCCTTCTGATCCTATCCACGATCTCAGCAACCTTACCCTTCATGATCTCCCGATTCTTCAAGAAATACACCTCATCCCCCGGATCAAGAGATCGAATATGATCCCTTATCTTCTGTACCTCGGTCGAAAAGATATGTTCGACTTCTTTCAAAGAAAGCTTCTTCACATCACAAAAATTTCTTGAAAGGATCGCCATCGATGAACCCAAATAAATATGCTCTCCCAAAATAATATCGGAAGGCAGATCCCCTTTCCCAAGCTGCGAAATTCCTCCGATCCCATAAGAGATCCCGCCTTTTTGACGGATCTTATGACAGATCCTCTCCACCAACCCATTTGCCAAAGGCTCAAACATAAAATCCAACTGATAACTGAGCGAAAGGTCATTCAATCCGATATGGATATAGTCCACTCCCTCAAGCTCCAAAACTGCATCCAGAATCTCGACAGCCTCTGATGTTTCCAGCAACAAACAAACCTTCGCTCTGAAATCCACCAAATCAATAAATTCCTCAACCTCTCCTACTGTCTTATAAAAGGGAAGCATAACAATATCTGCACCTGCATCAATGATCTCATCGATCTCTTTTTTTGAATCAATATGAATAGGATTGCATCGAACAAGAAGCTCCGAATGATTCAACACCTTACGGATATTCTTTACATCATCTATCGTATGTTTTGAGATGACTGTATCAAGATGTCCCTGTCTCTCCACCTTTCCAAGAAGCTCCAGATCCACAAAGATCCAGTCCACTCCATTGCCCTCCGCAAGCTTTGCGATTTGCGGCTGATTCGTAATATACATCAACTTAAAACTCATAAATTTCCCTTTATTATCTCAATATAATTTCATCTCAAGCATAAACCCCGGATCTATTCTTCCAAAGGTCTCCGATAAGTCGATACGACTTCACGAAGCCAGTTCTTTGCAAAATCCTCCGACGGATCCTTCTGTGCCTTAAAACGCTCGATCGCTCCGAATACCTTCTGCTCATCCAGCTCCGTCACCTTGCCGACAAAGATCTTCTCACTCTTTGTCCGCATCAATCCTTCCTCCGCCATCAAAAGCTCTTCATACAGCTTTTCACCCGGACGAAGACCTGTAAATACGATCCGGATGTCCCGATCAACTTCCAGCCCTGCCAATTTGATCAAATTCTTTGCCAAGTCCACGATCTTGACCGGCTGGCCCATATCGAGCACAAAGATCTCGCCGCCCTTTGCCAGCCCTCCTGCATTCAGCACGAGGGACACTGCCTCAGGGATCGTCATAAAATACCGTATGATCTCCGGATGCGTTACCGTGATCGGCCCGCCATACTCGATCTGACGCTTAAACAGCGGAATCACCGAGCCATTGCTCCCCAGCACATTCCCAAAGCGAACTGATGCATAGACCGTCGAAGACACCTTGTTCATCGACTGGACCACCAGCTCACAGCCTCGCTTCGTTGCCCCCATCACATTGGTCGGATTGACCGCCTTATCCGTCGAGACCAGGATCATCCGCTCTACCTGATATTTATCGCAGAGCCTTGCAATATGATAAGTCCCCAGCACATTATTCTTGATCGCCTGCTCCGGATTATGCTCCATCAAAGGCACATGCTTATGCGCCGCCGCATGAAAAACCACCTCGATCGGCGTTCCCTGCGCCTGCTCCGAGGCAAACAGTCGATCCACCCGATCCGGATCCTGTACCGAAAGGATCTCCACCTGCGGTGTAAATCCATGCTCCCGGATCAGCTCCTGCTCGATCTCATACGCATTATTCTCATAATGATCCAGCACGATCAATTTTTTTGCACCATATCGAACGATCTGACGACACAGCTCCGACCCGATCGAGCCACCACCGCCTGTCACCATCACCGTTTTGCCCGAAATATACGACCGGATATCCGCATCCTCGACCTTGACCGAGTCCCTGCCCAGCAAGTCCTCCACATCGATATTACGCAGCTTCCCGATCAAAACATTCTTCCCGTCCCGATCTTCCGTATCGCTCAGCGTCACCGCCATACTCGGCAAGATCCTTGCCTTCACCTTCGCCTCTGTGGCAAAACCGATGATCCTCTTTCGCTCCTCGCCTGTCGCCGTCGGGATCGCAATGATGATCTCCTCGATCTTATGCTCCTTTACCAGCTCCGGCAGATGGTCGATCGGACCGGCGATCGGATAGCCATTCAAACTCCGTCCGATCTTGCTTCGATTATCATCGACAAAAAGCGCCACCTCATATCGCAGATGCGGATTCGACTTGATCTCGCGAAGCAGAAGGACTCCCGCAGAACCTGCGCCGACGATCGCCACACGCTTTCGATCCTTTTTTGAAAACTTCTCCTTCTTACCGTTGACCACCGCAGATTCCCCATCCGCTATCGTCTTATATCCGATCCGGCTCAGCAAAATAAAGCTCAGCACCAAAAAAGGCGTGCTCAACTGAATACGGATCGGCACATTATACCCTGCGATTTCCCCCAGCAAGACAAAGATCGCCCCACCGACCGCCGAAGCGATCCCGCACAGTCGATACTCCTGCACATCCGCATAACGCCAGATCTGACGATACATCCCCAAAAAATAAAAAGACATGCTGAACACGACCGCCGTCATCAGAACAGAGCTTCGATAGGTCTGCAAATAAGTCTCCCAAAGCTCATTCGGCAGCGTAATCAGATAACTCATCAGATACGCCAGCACAATAATTGCCGCATCGATCGTAATCAGTACCGTTCTTCTCGTAATCAATTTTGAACTCATACCCAACCTCAAAACTTCCCTTGATAAAATCAGCGACCCATCATCTTAATTACTACTTACAACTCACTATTTTACAATTTATACCATGTGGATCAAAAGCGATCGGTCAATTAAAAAACATTCCGCATGATCTGATATCCACTCCTCGCAAATAACCCATACAACTTTTTATTGTATTCCCCGGAAGCTCGACCTCACACATTCTGCCATAAGTCATTTCCGTATTATTTCAAACTGCCCCTTTCTACCGGGCTCTGCATATCATTTTCTTGTTTTGTGCCATCCATTCAAATTCGATCCACAAACTCCCTGCGAACCAACACATTCACTGCGATCCCGGCTCCAAAAAAGCTCCAAAAGATCGGTGCGACCGAGACCACCGAGTCATTAAAAAAGCCTGCACCCATGTATCCGATCACCGAAAGCATACAGCCGATCCCGAAAAGCTCCGGCAGCGTATATTCCCTCTTTCGACGATACAGCTTCATCGAGCTCACCAGATAATACCCCAGTGAGAACAAGAGTGCCACAGTTGCGACCACACCCTCATTTACCGCCCATTGCAAATACATATTGTGCGGCTTATCGATCACAATAAAAGGATTCTCCGGGTTAAATTTATTTTTTGCCAGATAGTCCCCCTGCGGAAATGCCATCATATAATTATCCGGACCATGACCGATAAGGATCGTTTCTTTCAACATCGGGATCGTTCTCGACCAAATATATCCGCGTCCCGACCCGATTCGCTCTTTCCCTTCAAAGCCCCAATGCGGAGCCGTCACCATGTCCAGACGTTCCTTGCTCCATGACGAAAGATACACTTCACCTTTCTGATCATGATTCAGCAAAAACTTCACCTTGCCCTCATGCTCCAACACGATCGAAAAATGCTGTTTTTCTTCTTCATACTCCTCCATCACTCTTACGGAGTCATAAGGCTCATGCAACAGAGTATAGATCGTCTCCACACCGTTTTCCACCACGGTCTCCTGCTCCCCAAGGACCGATCGCCCCTCCATATCTACGATATCTGCCGAGTTCTTGCCAAAGAAGACCCTGAGATCCCCGTCCCTCGTTCGAACAGTCGCAACCTTACCCTCAATGATCACATCATAGAGATAAGCGCCATAGGTCGGATCATACACATAGTCCTCATCTTGCGAAACGAGTTTTGCGCCTTCGACAAAAATATCCTTGATATGATACCACGCTTCACTGCCCGTCATACGATCCGAAGCGACCGCACCGACACACAATGCTCCGAGCAGAATTGCAAAAAAACTTTTTTTCTTCACCGGCGCAGGAACAAAATAATACAGTCCGACAAATGCAGACAACATTACTCCAACCATTCCCGCCTGTGATCGCGAGACAAAAAGGATCCACAAGCTGCTACAAAACAGGACAAAAGAAAACCATCGTATTTTCGAAGATGCGCTTTTATCCCGACTCATCACAAAAAGCATCGGGATCATCAACGCACAAAAACTCCCGACAAAATTCGGATTATACAAAGTCAAAGAGATCCAATCTCCACTGCTTCCATAATCAAATCCCTCTAAATAAGACGGGATCACCATATACGATAAAGGTACTGCATAAAGCATATCCTTTCCGGAGATCTTGTCGCTTAATGCTAATATCGACATCATCGCAGCAACAAAAAATACTGCTGACCGAATATGTTTGACCGCCGATGCATCACGCAGTACAAAAAGGATATAAATCACGATCCATACATAGCTTAATACCATCAAGATCCCTTCGTCTCGTTCAGGACTTCCCCAGATCGCCACATTCTTGTAATTTGAGAAGATCGTACTGAGAATGGCAAGAACCGAAAACCAAAACAACCCATACAGGATCTTCTTCGTCGTATGATCTTGAACAAACTCACGTTTTTCTCTCGAGAAATGAGCCAAAAAAAGTAGCATCACAATATCCAGTGCCAAGATCACAACACTTTTGCCATAGCTGTATATATCATACACCATCGCATTGGCTCCAAACTTTCTCAATTCTTTCGCCACATCCAATATCTCTACTCGAACCACCAAAGGAACGATCCCGATCATCATCAAGATAGGAAGTAGTTCCATCTTTTGAAACCTAAACACAGAAAAAAAAGCGGTTCTTTGGTTATCCAAGCCTCGCCCGTCCTCTATCCGCTCTTGTCGATCCCCTTCATATTTTGTTTTGTCCCTCTCTTGAGCGTTCAATACTCCCCCGTTTTCATTGCCCTGCACGGATCTCTTATCCAAAATGATCCCCCTTAGATTATATACAAACTCGATACACTCTCTTTCGACTATATCTTCTTCTATTATTGGATATTCTTCATCGATCTATGTTGTTTATTTTTGAATTCTATACATAATTTTAGCATATTGCTTGAGTCATTTCAACGCTTTTTAAGGAAGTGACAGACTGAACTCCGGTATTATTCGATCGATATTTTCCTTTCTATCAAGCAGTCCTGAGATCCCTTGACCTTGTTATAAAAAATTAGGATATCTAAAAGTGATACAGATTTCAATATCAAAAAACGATATGCAAAAGACCCATCATCCTAGGAATTCTCCTAGGTGATGAGTCTCTTTATCATAAGGAAAACAAAAACTGTTTTATGATATGCTTACTCGTAAGATCGGTTATTTTGTATTGTCGAAGTACATTGTGATGTAATCCGTAAATTCACCATTATCATTTAATTGGAATACAATAGTACCCTTAGCCTTTTCTGTATCCATTCCTTCAATCACAATATCTCCTGATAGTTTTTCATCCATTTTTGTTAGTGTAGAGTTCAGGTTTGCAGAAGTATCCAAATTGGAATAATATTTTACTCCATCAACAGTAACTACTGTTCTAAAAGGATCTACAATAAAATATCTTGCTTTAGCTTTGTTTATAATCTCGATTGAAAATCTTGTATTCTTTCCATCTCTTCTTATATTATGAAGTTTAATATTTAACTCATTAACACTACTTTCTGACAAAGGCAACCTTTTGTAGTGCATTGAATTTTGAATGGTTGTCAATTTTGTTTCTATCTCTGTTTTCTCTTTTTTTAGCTTGTCGATCTCCGCTTCCAGCTCCTTGATCTTCTTGCTATCTTCCGGCTGTGACATTGTCGTATTCGGCTTATCCGCAATCGAGATCATCCCTTGCTTATAATCGACTTTTGCACCCAGAGTTTCCGATATAAATCGAAGTGGCACATAGGTCGTTCCGTTCTTGCTCATCACGAGATAGTTGTTTGGTAAAGTGATCGCGTTCTCATTGATGACGAATTTGTAATCGACTTTCGACACACCGCTCACCGCATTATTTGCAGCGATACTTGAGCCGGTCATGATCGTAAGCGCCGCCAATCCGACTGCCATGATCTTTGAATATCTTTTCATTAGTTCCTCCTTTATCATCCGATGATTTCCTACCTATATTATAGGCTATCCTCTGCCCCTTGTACAGCAAAGAGCGTCATTTGTTATCTTATTGTAATAATCATAATATGCTATTCTTTTGTGTTCACAGTCCGCTCCTCATCTGAAAGAGCAGACAATATCATTCCGATCCCGAGCACTGCCCAGAAGATCGGTGCGACGGATACAGCAGAATCATTAAAGAATCCGGTGCCCAAATAGGATATGACCGCCAACAGACAGCCGATCAGCCAATGCTCTCTTGAAGAATATCGCTCCTGTCGCCTTACAGATCGTATCGCATGGACCACAAAGATCGCAAAAGATAACATCAGTGCCAATGTTGCCACCACACCCTCATTGATCATCCATTGGAGATACATATTATGCGGCTTATCGACGATCATCAAAATATTCTCGGTAAGTATGGCTTTTGCGAGGTAATCTCCATGCGGAAAGACCGCCAAATAATTATCCGGACCATAGCCAAGGATCAATGTATTCTTGATGAGCGGAATAGACCTTGACCATAGATAACCTCGTCCCGAGCCCAGTCTCTCCTTACCCTCAAATCCCCAATATGGAGCCTGCACCATATCACATCGCTGATAGGAAAGATTCGATACCGGATAGCTCTCCCCGCTTGGTTCCTTCGCCACCAAAAAAGCAATTTTTTTCTGATGGAGGATCGTTATTACGATCTTATTGACTTCTTGGTTCATCTCCGCCTTCAGTGCAATATCATCATAAGGTCCCTTAAGCAGTGCATAGCCCATGTCTTTATCAAACTTCTTGAGCAAGGAATTCCCTTGAGCATCTACGATCCGAAAGTCCCCCTGCTTTGTCAGAACATCGATATCTCCATCCAATGTCGACAATCGGATCACATCCCTCTCCGGAAATTGCACATCATAGATATATGCTCCATAAGTCGGATCATGCACATATTCAGCATTGGAGGTCACCAGCTTTTTTGCTCCCTCAAAAATATCTTGAACCTCATAAAGTAATTTGCCCCCTGTAAAAAAATTTCCGGCAAGTGCCAGAAAGATCAGCCAAGCGCCTAATCCAAGAGACAGCGTTTGATGTCGAAGCAATAGAGGCGAATAATAGTAGAGTGCTATTAAAACTGCTAAGAAGACACCGACCATCCCTGCCTGCGAACGTGAAAAAAACAAGATCCCAATATGCGACAAAAACAAAACTCCCGTCATCATCCGAATGATCTTATTCTCTCTTGCATCCATCGTCCACGCAAAAAAAAGCGGTATCATCAACGCGCAATAGCTTCCGGTATTATTCGGATTATAAAAGGTCAAAGACCAAAAAGTTCGATGATCCTGTGTAAAGGATACCGTCATATTCGGCAATAATGTGAACTGCTTTAGCCAAGAATCAAAAAGAAAATCTCTCCCCATGAGATGTCCAATAGACAAAAAAGAAATGACGATCCCCAAAAACAAAAATGCCCCTTTGAGATATCGCAGCATGCTCTCCTTTAGCACAAAGATGGCATAGACGCTGATCAAGAGATAGCTGAGCAATATCCAAAGCCCCTCATATCGCTCCGGCGAACCGTTGTACGCAAGGTCGGGATAAGCTGAGCTGACTGCACTGATGATCGTAAACAGAGAAAAAATCGCAAACCCGAGCAAGAACCATTTTGTCCTCCTCACTCTTCGAAGTATTTGATCTCGTCGGGTAATAAATAAAAATACCAGACCGATAAGAAGAGCGATATCGAGCAACAGGATCAACCGCGCCTTACTATAATTGTAATTGTCATAAAAACTTCGCATTCCCCAAAATCGGAAGACCTCATCCGATACTTGCACCTCCTGAGTGTATATCAATAGTGGTACGATCACTATGATCAGTATCAATGGTATGATCGCTACCTGATCCCATTTTTTTCTTTTTGCCAGAGCTTCTCCTGTCTGCATCACATCAACCGAAATGTCAGGACCCCTTTCATTGTCTTGGATCTCCTTTGTTGGATGATCGGCTTGTCTATCATCGTCACTCCATCCGTCGCCTACATTTTCCGATGTCGGCTCCTTCGGATATTCCATCGTATTTTCTTCCATATCTCCCTCTTAACAAAAAAGAGAAGTCTTTCGACTTCTCTTTTTATTACATAAACTTTACAGTCTAATTATTTAGAAACTGTAGCTGTCTTAGCAGCAGCATCCCAGTCGATTTGTACGCCGAATGCAGTTGCTAGAGATCTAAGCTCAACGAAAGTTGTTCCGTTTACAAGCTCAGCTTTTGCAGCTAGTGGAATAGGTGTTCCGTTTACAAACATCTTCTCAGCGCCGATTGTTACAGCAGCAACTTTTGTAGAATCTGTAAATGTAGCTGTCTTAGTTTGTCCGTTCCACTGAACTGTTAGTCCTAGAGACTCAGAAAGTGCTCTGATAGGAAGCATAGTCTTACCATTCTTGATGTATGGTGCAGACGCAGCTGTCTTAGCATCACCGTTTACAGTGTACTGAGTTTGTCCGATTGTGAATACAGTTAGGATAGACTCAAGAGCATACTCTTTAACTACTTTAATGTATTCAGTGTTAGCAACAGTAGCTTTGTTAAGCTGTCCGTTGATTTTGATAGTATCATCAGTAGATGAACCATCAACTAGTACTTTAATACCAGAGATAGTAATTACAGCTGGCTCTCCATGAGATTGTTTAGTAATTGGGATTTCAAGAACTGTAAAGTCTTTTCCACTATTACCATAATCTACATCACCAAACTTCATTCCATTTGTTGCTTCTACTTTAATTGCTTTTGTAGAGAATTGAGTATAATCTCTTCTTGTGCTGAATTTAAGTTGAATCTTGTCAGATTTAGTCAAAAGACCAGCTTTAGCTTCTGTGATCATTACATCAGCAGTCGCTCTAGCTTCACCTTTTTTAACTGGCATAGCATCTGCTTTGATTGAGAATTTAGGAGTTACTTTTGCAAGATCTGCTTTAGTTTCCCATCCTCTTTGTGCTGCTGTTAGAGTAGCAACACCATCTTTGTTAGCTGCAGTTATGATTTCAATAAAGAAAGAGAACTCTGTTGCTTGAGATAGATCAGCAGGAGTTGCTGGCTTGTATTCGAACTCGCCGTCCTTGAATACTTCGCCATCTTTTTCCCCTGTAAATCCAGAGCCACTGATGTACTTAACATCTGCTCCTTCAGCTTTGAACTCAACTACTCTATTAAGGAATGATCCTTTAGGTCCTTTAAGAGTAACTTTTACTTTAGCTTCTTCTCCACCCCATACAGAAGGAATTTCTTTTTTCCCTCTCTCAACTACAGTCATAGTCACAGAGTAATCAACGATCTTTCCTACAACAACACTGTTAGATGCAAGTGTGATTGGGTTAGGTTTTTTTAGGCCTGCTCCTGGAGCTGCAGCTCTATCTTGAATAATAGCAGCATTTACTCTCACACTACCTTCTGATGCTTTTCTGTTCATTCCAGTTACTTTAGGAATTACAAGAACGTATTTAGTAGTAGCTGGTACTTGTGCTGATGTAAGAACTATTCTACCATCCGCTTGAACAGCACCCGCAATAGTTCCTCCATCCACGATTACTTTTGTACCTGCATCAAATTTCACATAATCATCTTCAAAAGAAATAACAAGCTGGTTTCTGTCTGGAGCATCAAACTCAGTTGTAGGTGCAGCCATTGGAGTTGCCATCTTTTTGAAGTTTCTGATTTCAAATTGAGATAGGTCGCCACCATCAAAGCTTACAGCTTTTTCTGAATCCTTAGCTGTCATAGCCAGTTCAGATGTATCCGCATCTTTAATTACTAGTAACTTAATATTCTCTTTAGTTCCTACTGTATCTTCTCCAACAGCAAGAGTTTCATTAGAGTCAAGTACTGAGAATGTAAGATCACCAGCAGAAGCTTGTGTAATATCCACATAGAAATCAACTGTAAGTGCAGTAATGTCGCCATTAGCTCCCGCAAGCGCTTGAGCAGCAGGAACTTTAACAGTCATAACACCTGATTCAACATTGACTACAGCTGTACCTAGAGCAGCTCCATTCCATTGTACTGCTGGAGCTGGAACTGCTATTTCAACTGTAGTAGTATTATCATCATGATCATATGTTCCTGTAGAGAACGAACCAGCGTTTAATGTAAACACCAAATTTTGTGCTGCCATATTTGCTGTAGTAGCAGACTTTGTAAATTCAAAAGAAGCTCTTACAGGAACAGCCTTGTTAGAGCCTTTGTCTTCATTTGTAACAGTTTGAACGTTTACTTTCGGTGTTGAAACTGCAAATGATGACATTGGCAGCAACGTGATGATCATCAACGCTGCCAATAAAAGAGATAATCTCTTCTTCATTTTGTTTTCCTCCTTTTAATATAAAAGATAAATTTTCTTGAGAGGTTAGGGCTCTCTTCCCTTTTTGGTAAAATACCGATTTACATCAGCCATTATATCAATCGACTGTATGGATGTCAATTCATAATGACAAATTGTAACATAACTGTAATTTTACCGATTGAACCGAGCTTCGCTCTGTCCCCTATTGCTAATAATACTATAAAATGCCGTTTTTCGTCAATCATTTTGAGCGAAACCCATAGTATTATTTCGATAAACATATCATATCACAGTTTTTGGCTCTTGTGTGTTACAAGTTTGTTGTTTTTTGTTACAAATCTGTTACCACAAGAGATTTTGGGAAATGGCAGCCAAAAAAGACTGCCATTTCTTCATTACTATACTATTTATACTATCTTTATCCTAGTAAAATTTGCCTCTTAGTTTACCGTTACTGTTTTTGTTGCTGCATCCCAGTGGATATTCACACCAAATGCAGATGCTAGAGAACGAAGCTCGATCATCGTAGAGCCGTCTTTGATCTCTGCAGGGACAGTAAGTGGAAGCGGTGTATTGTTCACGCTGATGGTGCTCTGTCCGATCTTCACGATCGCTGTCTTGCTATCATTCATGAAGGTCGCTGTCTTTGTTGCATTATCCCAGCTTGCTTGAAGCCCTAGAGACTCTCCTACCGCTCTTACCGGAAGCATCGTTCTTCCATTATTGATATATGGCGCAGTCTGCAATGTTCTCATTTGTCCATTCACGGTATAGGTCTTGTTATTGATCGCAAATACTGTCTTGAGCGATACTGCTGTACCCACAGAGAAAAAAGGTGTTACCGATTCAATATTATCATTGATCCTCACTTGAAGGTCTACCTGATTCATCGGTGCTTTCTCGGTCAAGAATCCTCGAATACCTGTCAATGTGATCATCCCCGGTCCTTCAAAGGATCTGGATCCCACTGTAAGCACTAGGATATTCTCCTGTTTTCCAAGCTCGACTGAATCGATCTTCAAGCTATTTGTAGTTTCTACCTTGATCTCTTTTGCAGAGTTGAAAGCAACATGTTGACCTTTGTCTTTTTCGCTTCCAGGGTAGATCAACTCTAGGTAGATCTTGTCTCCATTTTGAAGAAGATTTTTTTCTACTTCTTTGATCACTACTTTTGGAAGGTCCGCTTTAACTCCCTTATCGACCTGTGCTGCTACGATCTGAACATCTACGGTCTTTGATACTTTGGCAATATCGATCTTCTGGTCATCCACTCTGGATGTGCTTACCATAAGAGTTGCATTTTTTTCTGCCTTCGGACTTGCTACGATGTCAAAAGATAGCTTGATATTCTGAACGTCGTATTTATGTGTACGAAGCGCAAATTTGCTGTCCGCATAGACTTCGTATCCGGATACCTTATCCGCATCCTTCGATCCTGCAGATTTTGGAGCAGTAAGGATCAATCCTGTCGGTTCTACGACCTTGAGGGTATTGTATACGATCTCTGCGCCATCTACATCAAGGTCGATCGTTGCTCCATTGGTCAATGTACCGTCCACTGCCTTGATTGTCACTTCAACAGCCTTAGGCATTCCTTTAACAAGCATCGGAATCTCACGCTTGCCTTTTTCTACTGCAGTCACTGTCAAGCCGTAAGATACGAGTTCTCCGATCACAGCATCTTTTTCAGATACCTTCTTATTATTGACACGAAGCTCGAACCCTGCCATGATCTTGCCATTTGCAGCAGAACCCGATGCCTTCAATACTACCATCGGCTCAACTTTTACATAAGCCGTATTTCTAGTGATGCCTGTGATAGTCATCTCGTTTTTGTCTGCAGAGTAAGCCACTGTCGGTGCAGCTCCATCGGTAGTCACCTTGGAAGCAGGTGAGAACAGAAAGCCTGATGGCAAGGATACTACCAGCTTGTTTTCAGAAGTGGTTGCAGAAAGTTTTTTAAGCTCTAATACGATCACAGAGGATAGCGCTCCACCTGCAGGTCCGATCTTTGTATCCGGCTTATCGACTTTCAGCTCGATATCTTTTGCAGCTGTTTGTCCTGTTGTCGGCATCAATTTGTGGTCCCCGATCCCTGTCGGCACCCCATCTTTACCGATATCTCTTAAAACCACATTCATCTCTCCAGGTACAGATTCAGAGAAATCCAGTCTTAGAGATACGATCACTTCGATATTATCTTTGTTATTTGCCTTTACTTCTTTGTTTATGTCCAGATTAAATAGTTTTTCTCCACCTGCAAGTGCTCCACCCGGTGCAGAGAATACGACATCCGGATCCATAAGATTGGTATCTCCCTGAACCACTGTAGCCTTCGCTGCTCCTGCAACGGTCGCCAATTTCGCATTTTCTAATTCAAAGATCACTCGACCCATTTTTAGGTCAAAATATCTGCTTAGATCTACTTTGAATCTTACTTCCTTATCCTTGTCTGCTGTCGTAAAGGTCTGTGCCTGTCCGATCAGACTGATCTGAGGATATTCATCCGCAAATGCTGTCAATGGTACAAGCGACAGGATCATCAGAAGCGTCATCAAAACTGAAAATTGTTTTTTAAGAATCTTCATGTTACATTTCCTCCTTTATTTTTGGTTGAACATTTTGGTATTCCCTTTTTTATTATAGCGTATATTTGATATTTATGTAAGCTTTTCCACAATATGTTACGTTTTTTTAACCTTTTTGTAATATAGTACAGGAAGCTTACTACCATTCGCTCGATAATAAGAAGTCACGGATGTTTCTATGGATGATGCCGTTTTGACTTCGATCGATCTCATCCATGGTGATGACATATTTCGGAAAATGGTCTCGAATTTTATCAAACACACCAAATTCTCGGTCGATGGTGCTTTGGTCAGCAAGGATATAGGCAACTTGGACATAGTGTTTTTGGCCTTGTTTTTCGCACACGAAGTCGATCTCTTTGTTCTCTGTCTTTCCTATCGTCACTTGATACCCTCTGCGTAAAAGTTCTACATATACAATATTTTCGAGGATCAACTGAATATCTCTCAAGTTCCCTCCAAAAACGGCTTCTCGGATGCCATGATCTGCGATATAATACTTTTCATTTGTCATAAGGATCTGCTTTCCTTGAAGATCTTCACGCTTCACCTGGTAAAAAAGGTATGAATCGCAACAATATTTGAGGTAGTTCATCACGGTGTCGGTAGAGGTCATGCGGCGCTCGTTTTTTAGGAATTTGACAAGGGAGGATGCTGAAAAGGTCGTGCCGATATTTGCCATTACATAAGCGATGATCCTTTCGAGAAGTTCGACATCACGGACCTTGTATCTTTTGACAATATCTTTAAGTTGTACGGAGTTAAACAGGTCAGTCAGGTATTGTTTTGTCGGCTCGGTCTCATAGCGGATATTAAAGAGATAAGGCATTCCTCCGGTGGTAAGGTATTTCTGAAAGGATCGTTGTACGGACACCTCAGGGTCGATCACATGGTAAAGCTCCAGAAACTCGCTGAATGAAAAAGGGTAGATCACAAATTCCACATAGCGCCCTCCCAAATAAGTTGCCAATTCGCCGGATAGTAGTTTGGCATTAGAGCCTGTAATGTATATGTCACAATCTAACGATACACGCAGGGAATTGATGCACTTTTCCCAATCGGAAACTTCTTGGATCTCGTCCAAAAACAAATACACTTTGCCTTCGGTATTTTTTGCTCTTTCGCGTATTTCCAGATGAAGAGAAACCGCATTGCGAAGATGTTCCAACCGTAGATCTTCAAAATTGATCGAGATGAATCTTGAGGAATCAATGCCTGATTCAATCAATTCCTCTTGGATCAGTTTGAGCATCACAGATTTTCCGGATCGCCGGATCCCGGTGATCACTTTGATCAGATCAGTATCGATGAAAGGACGGATGCGGTTCATATACAATTCTCGCTTGATCATTTCTTTCCTCCTCATGTAAGTCTTATATAGGTTAGTACCATAAGTTTTTCATTTCCATTCGGATATGATTTCAGTTTATATCATTTATACTCGACAATCAATAGATTTTTATGATTTTTATCGAGTATAGTCGATAAAATTATATGTACTCGATATTTTGTCGAGTATAAACGACAAAGTTTTATTTTTAAAATATAAGCATTGAGGATCATTCGTTGTGTGTTCTCGAGTATAGATGATAAAAATATCCGTTGTTATTTTACCGGAGTATAAATGAAAAAAAAACTGTTGTATTTTGGATCTACAACAGTTTTTGGGTCCGATGGATCATATTTTTTAGATAAGTTGAGATGGATCACATTTTAGCACTTTGGCAAGGCGTACAACGGTATCGAATTGGGCTTTGTTCAGTGATTTGGTTTTTCGCTCGTAGGCTCTGATCGCATGGATGGATACGCCTGCTGCCTCCGCGAGTGCTTCTTGGGTTATGCCGCATTTTTTTCTTATGGTCCTGAGAGGGCTTTCGGCGTTTATAAAATAGTTATCCAGAACTTCATAGTTTTTTCGCACATCGGCTTCGTGAAGTGTAGGATAGAGTTGCAAAAATCTTTCGTAAGGGATCACACGAAGGATCTTCTCGAAGCTGTGTCCCGAATACCACTGATAATGCGCCAACACCCAACCGACCCAATAAACGTCGCTTCGCTCGTAGCTTTCGACGGATCGCTCTTCAACACTTTCTCCGGTATGTTCCATCACATCCAAAAAGAGCTCCATGCCACTTTTGCCGGCAATATATTTTGGGTTGCCGCTTTCAAATTGTTTGGCAATACCGGATCGGATAAATCTTTTGAGAAAGTCGGAACCGTCCATCCCAAACTCCAGTACCGCATCATGAAGCATATTACCGATGGTACGGGATGCTTTCGCCAGATATAGCGGATCGTAGGCGTGGATCATCATGTTTCATATCCTCCCTTATAATATCGAGTACAAATAAATCGTCCATGAGCTGCTGCAGGTTTTTCTTTTTGCTATCATAGTCTGCTCTGGCATTTTTGTCACGCTCGATCCTTTTTGAATAATATTCAGTACCGTCGACGATCTCGTGCCCGATAAATTCGATCTGCTCAAAGGAACGCTCAGAGATCAGCACCACTTGTTCGCCCAGTCTACCGAGCTGCATCGCTTTACTTAGATCTCTCAAGGAGATCGTGTTGTTCACAAAGTCTTCCGCAAAAGAAAAGTAGGAATCATCGGCACGATAACCAATGATCACATCCACATTGTCGATATTAGGCAAAAAGCGTGACAGGATAAAATCTTTTGCATTGTTGCCGATCGATGAGGTGATGTCAAATTTTCGGTTTGCAAGTAAGATAGCTAACCAGTTTAGAATATTGAATTTCCCTTCGGTCAAATGCATAAAATTCAAACCGTCGGGATCCAGGATATATCGATTTGCATATCCGTCGACCTCTTGCATGCAAGCCCATTCTTTTGCAAGTTCAAGATCTTTTGTGCAATAAAAGCCTTTGCCGTAATCATTATAGTTTTTCCCGGCTCCGAATATTGGTTTTTTTATAATATGGTCTGAGCCATGGTATAGCACCCATTCTTGTTTCATATCGTACCCCTCACTCTCTTTTATTGTAATACTACAGTATCACTTTGTCAAATCGTTTGATTTCCACAATATGTTACGTTTTTTTAACCTTTTTGTAATAAATATCTTGATTTTTTGTGTTACAATATTTTTAGCAAAGGGAGTTTCCCTAAATAATAAGGAGGTTTTTATGAAATTTAATAAGAAATTGGCTGCAGGTGCACTGGCTTCATTGATGATGTTGTCTTCTCTGGCAGCAGCGACTCCGGATAAGAAAAATCTGGTAGCAAACTATGGCGTGGTCCTTCGTGTGAACGGCTCAAACTTTGCAGTAACTGACAGCTCTATGCGTCCTTTCATCACTCAGGACGGCAGAACTTATGTTTCGATCGCGGCGCTGAACCAAATGGGTATCGCGACAGCAGCTTATGACAAGGCAAGCAAGACCGTATCCGTAAATTCAAGCTCGAATAATAATGGTTCGATGGGCAATGTTGCTCAACTTCAGCAGCAAGTACAGGCTCAAACAGCAGAGATCTCTCGTCTTCAATATGAGAACAATCAGCTAAAGGCTGAGATCGAGAAGCTGAAAGGTTCTTCTTCTACGGATAACAAGAAGAAAGACAACGGAACAAAAGAATTGTCTGACCTAAGCTCGTCTGAAAAGCGTACCTTTATCAAGGATCTTGAAGGTGAGATCAAGTATCTGAGAGCAAATACAAGATTCGACCGAAATCAAAAATTCGGCGGTCAGGTGTCCATCTCCTCTCGTGCAGTAGAAGTATCTCTATATCCATATAGCGGAACTTTTACTAGAGCAGGTGCAGAAGGTCAAGATTGGAATAATCGTGTAACGAATAAGCGTGATCGTGAGAATCTTGAGGATGATTTTGCTTCTTTTGTGGAAAGTGACGTTCGCGACATGATCAAGGGTGTATTGAAAGATTACAAAGGTTATAATATCAATTTGACAATCTACACGGATTCCAACATGAGAACAGCGATGGTTGAAGCAGATTATAACTATAGCAAAGATAGAGGATCTGCATCCGTACTTGAGATTAAGTAAAATAATCGGCATGATTGGATGCTGAGTGATCGGCACTTGTGATCCTGCAATAAAGTTTAATAAGTAAAAAAAGAAGCCGCGCGGCTTCTTTTTTTGCGTGTAAATATGAAATTGTAAGTTGTCTAGATCAGTGGTACATTTCGACAAGGCTTTTGAGTTCTTCCCATTCTTGCCAATTGTGTGCGTACATACTTTGGGGGCAGATCTTGCCGGATGCATCGTAGTGTCGAACGACTCGGCTGATCGGGATCTTGTGTTTGTCCATAAGTTTTGCGATCAGCACCGCGGTATTGACGAATGCAAGGTCGTAGTCTCCATCACTGTTGATGCACATCTCAATACCGATGGAGTTTTCGTTGGTGATGCCGTTTCGACCTCTGCCATCGCCACAGTGCCAGCTCGCCTGCTCATCGGCAACGATCTGCACGATATTGTGATCGTCCACAAAATAGTGTGCGGAGGCATTGCGGTTTGCTCTGCCGAAGTATTTTGCATGGGCGATGGCATCGGCTCCTTTTCTGCGATTGCCGGTGTCGTGGATGACAAGGTATTTGATCTTGGAGCCTCGGCGTGAGGAGTGGTTGAATTTGGAGAGCATGGTCTTTTTGACAAGCTCCGTATGTCTTGCGGGATGTGTCCCTTCTCCTTGTGCACCGTTTCCCGATGCAAAATCGATGATCTTTGTGATCTGTACTTGCTGTTCATTCAAGTTTTGTTCAAACATAAGCTGTCCGTCCATAACTTGCTCAATAGGTTTTTCTTTCAAAATTCTTTCGTTCATAATTATTCCTTTCTTTTCTTTGTTTGGGTTTCTACTTTAGACGGGAGCTTCGTTTTTGTGATCTGCATCTGTTCCTCTCTTGTTGTCCGGTCCTTCTTTGTCGGTCATTATAGTGGATGTTTTGACCGACTCTCTCCTTTTCACACTGTGCTTCTCCACTTTGAATGATCCATTATGACTTTCTTTTCAGATGTAGTTTTCCTCTTTGTGATCCTATATTTCCGATTTTATGGAACTTTTTGTTCGGTGGCATTTTCGACGACTACGCTGAGTCGCTGAATGGACATCGACAGGTTTTCCATTTTGGCTTCAAGGCGCACAAGCAGGTAGATGCTCAGTACCATCGGAAATCCAAAGTTTGCTACTTCTCGAAATAGTTCTTCCATTTCTTTCACCTCCTTGCGATGGTATATGGCGGATTTTATTTTTTCGGGGAATTTTTTGCGAAAATTTTCTAGAAATATTTCTTGTTTTATTCTTGAAGTCGGAAAACATTTTTGGTATAGTATAGCCACGGTGTGAGTGATAACACAAATCGAAAAGTTTTGAGTAAGGAGGATCTATGAATGAAAACAAAGATATCTTGAAACGTGCTCACAGGCACCAAAAAAATTCGTATGAGGCGGTGGATGCATTGCTTCATCTTGCAAAGAACGGGGACAGTAAGGCGGAGGGCGAGCTGATTTTGATGCTGGAGCCGCTGATCGTGAAGTATTGCCGTCATTATTTCGGGTATGCGTCGGAGGATCTGGTCCAGCAGGGTCGTATTCGAGCACTGGAGCTTATTCGGCGCTTCGACCCGGAGAAGGCGGAGATCCGTTTCTTAGGTTATATGACGAAATTTGTCACCTGCTTTTATTGGGATCTAAAAAAGGCGGAGCTTCGGAAGTCGCAAAGCATTTCTTATTATTCGGAGGATGAGCTGGATCGTGCATCTTATGATGAGAAGGGCTTTTTGCAGATCGAGGTCGATGATCTGCTTCGTCCGCTCGATCAGGAGCAACGATACATTCTCACGCAGAATGTGATGTATGGGATGCCGCTTGGAAAGATCGGAGAACAGCTCTCGCTTTCGACCGATCAGGTGAAGTATCTTAAGAAAAAGGCACTCGGACATTTGAGAAAACAAAATTATGTACAATAGCAGCTCGGAGAAGTAGGCAGACAAAGAGTATGTAGACCAGCCCCCTACATATAAAGGAAAAGAAAACCTGCTCAAAGGCAGGATACAATAGATAATTGGGCAATTCTTCCACCAAGGTCGAATTGCTTGAGATAAAAAATCGCTCGCTTGATATGTCCCCGGATCATACATATCAGTTGAGCGATTTTTTTGTGTTTTATATTTACTAGTGTTTTAGACAGCAGACCGGAACAACCCATACTCCATCTTCTCTTTTATAGGCAAATGGAGCTTTTGCGCACAAAACCATTAAAAAAGCCGGTTCATGCATACGATCCGTGTCTATTTTTGATGAGAGTTTTTTTAAATTTGTAGCACCTTCTTCGATGAGCCGATCTCCTCCCATTTTTATCTCAATCAAACCATACGACCCATCTCTTAAGTGTATGACTGCATCACATTCTAAGTCATTCTTATCTCTGTAATGATAAATTCCCCCGTCTAAAGCATCTGCATATATCCTCAAGTCCCTTATACAAAGATTTTCAAAAAATAATCCCATAGAATTAAGGTCATTCAATAAATCTTTGGGCCCTATCCCTAATGCTGCCGCTGCTATAGAAGGATCAACAAAATATCTTGTATCGGTTGTTCTAATAGAGGTCTTTGATCTTAAGTTTGGGTTCCAAGATGGGGAATCTTCTATTATAAATATTTTTTTTAGTGCATCTAAGTATGAATACAAAGTTGAATTATCAAAAGTATCTTGAATATTTGTTATAATATCTTGTCGAATCGTTTCAAGTGATGTTTGTGTAGCAATATTTCTTGCGTATGATCTTAGCACCCTCTTTACTTTTTCTTTGTCTCTTTTAACATTATCTACTCTGCTTACATCATTAGATGTAACTGCTTCGAAGTAGTCAATCGCTTGGAAAAGCGCATTCTTTTCAGAAAGACCAACTGATCTTGGCCAGCCCCCTCTACAAATCAAAAAAGCAATATCTTCTAATGTATGATTATCTTGTGCGCCAATATTTTTCCCATCAAACAACTCTTTAAGAGAAATTGTCCCAGAAGATTCTCCTGACTCAAATAAACTCATTGGCCTCATATATAATCGGGATATTCTTCCAGTCCCTGTATGTGCTGTTGAATTTAATTCTACGGGTACGGAGGATCCGGTTAATATGAATTGCCCAAAGTCATCCCTTTGATCTACTTCATATCGTACTGCATTCCATAAATTAGGAGCAATTTGCCATTCATCTATAAGACGAGGAGTTTCTCCTTGCAAAAGCTGTAGAGGATTAAGATCTGCTACTTCCAGATATTGCTTTGTTAAATCCGGTTGATCCATGGATATCATACTTTTTGAAAATTGCCTTGCTGTTGTTGTTTTCCCACACCACTTAGGGCCTTCGATCAAAATAGCACCTTTAAAGCCTAACCTTTCTTCTAGAATTTGATCTACTATCCTAGGCATATATTCTTTCATTTCAATCACCTCAATCACTCTAACTTCAATCACCATTATACAACAACAACCATAGTTATGCAAATATTTATCCCAGTATTTGGCCGAT
>JAUNKR010000041.1 GCA_030532705.1 Peptostreptococcaceae bacterium | reverse complement strand
TCTAAACGAGCTCATTTCCAAAATCTATGTTCACGAGAAAGAAATCGTGGACGGAAAATCTACCTAACTAATAGAAATACACTACAACTTCATAGGAAACACCGTAGAAATCCAAACAAGCTACCATCTCTAATCGGGTATAAAGCAACTGAAATGGATCTAAGGATGGTCTTTTGTTTTGACGAAGTGTATTATATGTGTAAGAAATATTCATGCACTTTTGCTAAGTTTTTCTTGTCACATATGACGGTGATCTGGTCACCCCCTCGCAGAGTGCTCTCGCCATTTGGAATGAATTCGGAGGATCCTCTTTTTACCGAAACGATCAATATTTTTTCGGGGAAGTCGATATCCTTGAGCTTTTTGTCACAGAGTTCAGAATGCATATTGATATGATAAGAAGAAATATTTTTTTCAATGACCGGCTCTTCCTCATGAAGTGAATGAGAAAGCAAACGCTCCAATAAGGACTCGTAGATCGGTGCTGATCCGATCAATTCGGCTGTCATATAAGCTGTTATTGCAACTAGGCAAAATGCCAACATATGTGAGAAGGTGCCGACCATTTCGGTGACGAGCATGATGGATAAGATAGGGGAACGAACCACTGCGGTGAGGATGCCTGCCATACCCAACATGATAAAGTTGGAATAATAGAGAGATTCTAGAAGTCCCATTTTTTGAAAAGCTGTCAAATAAATAGCTCCGCATAGAGCGCCAAGTACCAGAACGGGAAGAAAGATCCCTCCCTGTGCGGAACTCCCGTAGCTGATGCTCGTGAACAGGAGCTTAGCGATAAGAAGGATCACCAATAGCTGAAGAGACATTGGCGTATGGATGAGCTTTTCGACCAAATGATGTCCTCCGCCAAGCACATCGTATAGGGTAAAACCCAAAAGGATCGATATAAAGAATGCGATCATTGGTTTTGCAACATTAGGTAGTGGGATCGTCTTATAGATATCTTGTCCTTTTAGGATCAAAAAGTTGAATAAGATGCCGATCAGAGCGGAAAAAACGCCGATCCCAACAACATGAGCATAGCTTTTAAGCGGGAGGGATTGCGTCAGCTGGATAAAATGGAAAGAAACTTCTAATCCGAATGCTTTCTTTGAAAGATAGTCTGCTACGATCGCCGCAACCAACGAAGGAATGAGGATCAATGGTGAAAAATTTTTGTGCATCTCTTCCAAAGTGAAGATCGCTCCCGAGATCGGCGCATTAAAAGCAGCCGCCAATCCGGCACTTGTACCGGCTGAGATCATAAATTTTTCTTCATTGGCATCTCTTTTTAATAATCTGGAGAGTATTTTTGCCGAAGCACCGCCAAGCTGAATGGAAGGGCCTTCTCTTCCCAGAGAAAGTCCGGCTAAATTTCCCAGTCCGCCACCAATAAATTTTGCGGCGATAACTTTTTTGGCATCCATATCGATCGCGCCAAGCATTTCGCCCTGAATTTGAGGAATACCGCTTCCGCTACTGAGAGGACACCATTTTACGAGATATCCAACAAGGATCGAAAATGAGCCAAATAGAACGATCAGGATGAGGGTCTGCGGAAAAGAAAAGGTATCGAACAGATGATGTCGGATCTGTGACAGGTAGTTCAGCATGATACGATAGAGGATCGAAAAGGAACCTGCGACCAAGCCGACCAAAAAACCGTCCACAACGACTCTTTTCTTTAGGTTTATGTAGTTTTGTAATGAGGATTGCGTTTTACCGGACAAGAGGATCACTCCTTTCAACATTCGAATGAGGGACTTTGAAAACTATTATCATCAAACAAAAAATGATGGATCGGCATTCTTAAGGGCAATGTTCAGTTGGCTTGAGGAATTAATGGTAATTCATAAAAACTCAAAACCGGCCTTTATAAAATTGTAATAAAAAAACTTTCACTTGTAAACCTTTTGTTAGTGAAAATTTCGTCATTATAAAAATTATTGTCTGTTTTGATTTTCGGTATGGGATAAGAATGATTTGCAATGCGGTTTTATAGTAATAG
This sequence comes from Peptostreptococcaceae bacterium, assembly GCA_030532705.1. Lineage (GTDB taxonomy): Bacteria > Bacillota > Clostridia > Peptostreptococcales > Filifactoraceae > JAUNKE01. Next base: position 15,364 of record JAUNKR010000041.1, on the reverse strand, counting down.
GCAGTGGGAAAGGGACGGGGGTTTTTGATAACGAAGAAACAGAGTATATTCATCTTGGGAATGATCTTGCGAAGAGATTGCAAGCGAGGGATCATCCTGAATGAAAATCGTAGAGATCTGTGGTTTTATAATTACTCGGTTTCTTGAGTTGTCTATTGTTGAATTAAAGGCTTGGATGTGGTAACATTATGAGGGTGAATAAAAATAAACAAAATGAAGGTGAATAAAAATAAATAAAAAGTTTTGGGATGCTGGACTATAGAATCGTTTTTGAAAAGACGGAAGCTACTTATGAATTCTAATTTCTTTTCGACAATCTAGTAGGATCGACAGTCCACAAATTATATGATAGAGAGTGTATGGGATGAACAAAAGTAAGAAACAGTATGACAATACGAGTATCAGTGCGCTGAAAGGACCGGATCGGGTCCGACTCAGACCGGGAGTTATCTTCGGTTCGGATGGGATCGAAGGATGTTCTCATGCGATGTTTGAGATCTTATCGAATGCGATCGATGAAGCACGTGCCGGATATGGCTCACAGATCACGACGATCCGACATAGCGACCATTCGATCACGATCAAGGATAGAGGGCGGGGGATCCCGCTGGATTTTAATCCGATCGAAAATCGCTATAATTATGAGCTGGTCTTTGAAGAACTTTATGCAGGTGGAAAATATTCGGATGATGATACTTATAAATATTCATTAGGGTTAAATGGTCTGGGCAGCTGTGCAACACAATATGCTTCGGAGTATATGGATGTTAGGGTGCAGCGGGACGGTTTTTTATATGAGCTTCATTTTGAAAAAGGTTTTAATGTTGGGGGATTGAAAAAGACTGCAACAACGAGTAAGCAAACTTTCACGGAGATCACTTTCAAACCGGATATCGATGTGTTTACGGATATTGATATTCCGCTTGCGTTTTATCAGGATACGATCAAAAAACAGGCGATCGTAAATAAGAATTTGAAATTTATTCTTTTTGATGAAGGCAGTGATCAGCAGTTTGAATATTTGTATGAAAACGGGATCATGGATTATATCGTTGAGGCGACATGCGGGGATGAGTTGATGCAACCGCAGATGTATGAATTGGAAACGAGAGGTAAAGATCGCGAAGATAAGCCGGAGTACGAACTTCGGGCGGAGTTTGCTTTCGCTTTTACCAAATCGACGGCTTCGATCGAATATTATCATAACTCGAGCTTTTTGGAGCATGGCGGTTCACCGGATAAGGCGGTCAAAAATGCTTTTGTCTATGCGGTGGATAGTCAGCTGAAGTATTTTAATAAATATCAGAAAAGCGAGAAGAAAGTTTCTTTTATCGATATACAGGAGAGCCTGGTCGTGATCGTAAACTCTTTTTCTTCGCAGACATCTTATGAAAATCAGACGAAAAAAGCGATCAGCAATCGATTTATTCAGGAGGCGCTGACGGATTTTATCAAGGAAAAGCTCAAGATCTATTTTATTGAAAATAAGGATACGGCAGAAAAGATCTTAAATCAGATCCTGGTGAACAAGCGTTCGAGGGAGAATGCGGAAAAAACGAGACAGGCTCTCAAAGGAAAGCTGTCCGGCACTGTGGATGCAACCAATCGGATCAAAAAGTTTGTGGATTGTCGTTCGAAAGATATCACAAAACGAGAACTCTATATCGTGGAGGGGGATTCGGCGCTTGGTGCTTGTAAGTTGGCACGAGATGCAGAATTTCAGGCGATCATTCCGATCCGGGGAAAGATCTTGAACTGTTTGAAGGCGGATCTAAGCAAGGTGTTCAGTTCGGAGATCATCGTAGATATCATCAAGGTTTTGGGAACGGGGATCGAAGTTGAAAGTAAGTATGCGAAAGATCTGAGTAAATTTGATATGGATAATTTACGATGGAGCAAGATCATTATCTGTACGGATGCGGATGTAGATGGCTTCCAGATCCGCACGTTGTTGCTCACTTTGTTCTATACTTTGACACCGACATTGATCGATCAGGGGAAGGTATTTATCGCGGAGTCTCCATTATATGAGATCATTACAAAGAAGAATAGCTATTTTGCATATAATGACACGGATAAAAATTTGATACTGAGCAAGATCAAATCAGACTATCGGATCGATCGCTCGAAGGGATTGGGACAAAATGACCCGGATATGTTGTGGAAAACGACGATGAATCCGGAGACCAGAAGATTGGTCAAGGTGATGCCGACGGATGAGGAACAGACAAAAGATACTTTTGAAGTATTGCTTGGCGATGATATAAAAAACAGAAAGGAATTTATCGAGGAATTTGGTTCGATGTATATGGATCAGATCGATGAATTATAATTTATGAATACATCAAAAAACATTGTAGATATTCTCAAAGATAACTATATGCCCTATGCGATGAGCGTGATCGTTTCTCGGGCGATCCCGCAGATCGACGGGTTTAAGCCTTCGCATCGCAAATTGTTATACACTATGTATGAGATGAATCTGCTTAAGTCTGCACGAACAAAATCTGCAAATGTTGTGGGCCAAACGATGAAACTGAACCCGCACGGAGATCAGGCGATCTATGAGACGATGGTGCGCATGACGAAGAATAACGAGTCGCTGCTCTATCCTTATATCGATTCGAAAGGAAATTTCGGTAAAGTATATTCATCGGATATGAAATTTGCAGCGGCGCGATATACTGAAGTCAAATTGATGGAGATCTGTGAGGAGCTTTTTTCGGATATTGAAAAAAACACCGTCGATTTTGTGGATAATTACGATGCATCGATGAAAGAGCCGACTTTGTTGCCATGTCGTTTCCCGAATATTTTGGTCAATGCAAACAAAGGGATCGCAGTCGGGATGGCAAGTTCGATCCCCAGTTTTAATCTTAAAGAGGTCTTGGAATATACTTTGGCGTTTTTGGGTGACAATGAAGCAAGACCGGAAGATCATATTCTGGCTCCGGATTTTCCGACAGGAGGGGAGTTGATCCTTGAGCGTGATGAAATGAGAGAGATCTTACGAACCGGTCGCGGAAGTTTTAAGGTACGCGGAAAATATCGAGTGGATAAAAAACAGGGCATTATTGAAATATATGAGATCCCTTATTCGACGACCGTTGAAAATATCATTGAACGTGTTGTCAAAATGATGAAGGAGGGAAAGGCAAAAGAAATATTGGATATTCGGGATGAGACGGATCTTCAAGGGCTTAAGATCACGATCGATTATCGAAAATCTCAAGATCCTCATGAGTTGATGTTGAAGTTGTTTAAGAATACGCCGATGGAGGATTCTTTTGCTTGTAATTTTAATATTTTGATCGGAAATCGTCCAATGGTCCTCGGCATTCGGGAGATCATTTCTCATTGGGTGGAGTTTCGCCGAGATGTCATTAAAAAGAAAACAGCATTTGATATCCAAAAGAAACAGGAGAAGCTGAATCTTCTGCTGGGGCTCAAAGCGGTATTGGTCGATATCGACAAGGTCATCCGGATCATTCGAAATACAGAAAAGGAGAAGGATGTTATCCCGACATTGATACAGTCTTTTGATCTGAACCAATTGCAAGCAGAATATATAGCAGAGATCAAGCTTCGTAATTTGAATAAAGAATACATCTTAAAGCGTTTGGAGGAGATCGATAAGTTAAATGAAGAGATCGAGCGAGGGAATAAATTGCTTGCTCATGAAAAGCTCCAAAATGCAGAGATCGCAAGTGAATTGAAATCCGTTATGAAAAAGTATCATACCGACCGAAAAACAACGGTGATCGAAAAAGAGGAAGTGAAGTATCACGACGAGGATGATCGGATCGAGGAGTTCTCGGTCAATGTGTTTGTTACACAGCATGGTTATTTCAAAAAGATCACGGACCTATCGCTTAAACGAGGTGGAGAACAAAAGCTGAAGGATGAAGATGAAATGCTGGATGTTTTTGTTGCGAATAATTCAGACACGATCTGGCTCGTGACGGACAAATGCAATCTCTATCAGCTAAGATTACATGAGGTGGAAGAAACGAAGGCATCCAATCTGGGATTGTATCTACCGAATTATTTAGGGTTTGAAAAAGAAGAGAACATTTTACGAGCGATCTATCCGAATGAAGATACAAAAATGATATTGAATGTATTTGAAAATGGCAAGGTGGCAAAAATCGATATTGAGGCATATAGGACAAAGGGCTATCGAAAAAAATTGCAAAATGCATATAACGAGAAGTCTAAATTGATCTCGATCTATCCGATCAAAGAGGATCAAGAGATGGTTTTGGTAGCGGATAATGATGCGTATCTTCGTTTCAATACGGAGCTCATCAATCCGGTTTCATCCAGAAGTTCACAAGGTGTGCAGGTGGCAAAGCTTTCCAAGAATGCTTTGATCAATAGTGTATTTGTGAAGGATATTGATCCGGTAAAATACGATGTGGTCGCAAAGAAAATTCCAAGAGCTCCTAAGAAATCAGAAAAGCAATTGGAGATCAAATAAGAGCTGTTGTGAGATTTATCAAAATTTGGTGTTTTGAAAAGGATGTAGTATTCTTTGCTGGCAGAGAATCAAAAAATAGATTATAATACATTTATAGTATTTAAGAAGGAGTAATCGAATGGATAAGGAAAAAATAAGATTTCATGCTCGGAATATACGTGCGAATGCATTGAAGATGATCGCTAAAGCAGGTTCGGGGCATCCTGGCGGTTCGTTGTCGATCGCAGATATTTTGTCGGTGCTTTATTTTGACAAAATGAACGTGGATCCGAAAGATCCGCTGATGGAAGACAGAGACCGTCTGGTGTTATCAAAAGGTCATGCTGCGCCGGGACTTTATGCGACACTTTTTGAAAAAGGATACTTCGGGCAAGAAGAGATGGAAAGTTTGCGTCAAGTGAATTCGATGCTTCAAGGACATCCTGATATGAAAGGGACACCGGGAGTCGATATGACGACGGGGTCATTGGGACAAGGACTTTCAACAGCGGTCGGAATGGCATTGGGCGCAAAATATAAAAAATCGGACCTGACAGTGTACTCGATCATTGGAGATGGAGAAGTACAGGAAGGTCAGATCTGGGAAGCTGCAATGGCGGCGACACATTATAAGCTGAATAATCTGATCGTTTTTTTGGATCACAATGGTCTACAGATCGATGGAAAGAATGAAGATGTTATGGGGATCGAGCCGATCGGCGAAAAGTTTGCTTCTTTCGGATGGGAAGTGATCGCTATTGACGGTCATGACATCGACCAGATCAGCGACGCGGTGGATAAAGCGAAAAGATCTTCTGACCGACCGACCCTTATCCATGCGAAAACAGTGAAGGGTAAAGGGGTATCTTTTATGGAAGATCAGTATGGTTGGCATGGTGTTGCACCGAAGCCGGAAGAGTTGGAAATGGCATTGAAGGAGTTGGAGAAGTAATATGAAGAAGGCGACAAGAGAAGCATATGGCGTAACGCTTGCAGAGCTTGGGAAAACAAATGATAAAATCGTGGCATTGGATGCTGACTTATCCAAATCGACGAAAAGTGCGGATTTTCAAAAAGAATTTCCGGAGAGATTTTTTAATGCAGGTATCGCGGAGCAAAATATGATCGGCATGGCAGCGGGATTGGCAAGCATGGGATTGATCCCATTTGCTTCAACTTTTGCGATGTTTGCGACAGGTCGCGCTTTTGAACAGGTTAGAAACTCGGTTGCGTATCCAAAGGCAAATGTAAAGATCGTAGGAAGTCACTCGGGGCTTACAGTTGGAGAGGATGGAGCAACACATCAGGCATTAGAGGATATTGCATTGATGAGAAGTATTCCTAATATGGTGGTGATCGTACCGAGCGATGCAACGGAAACGGCAGCAGCGATCAAAGCGGCTGCAGAATATTATGGACCGGTGTATATTCGGACCGGAAGAATGGCAGTAGAAGATGTGCATCCAAACGGGATCGATTTTAAGATCGGCAAAGGGGAAACTTTGGTCGATGGCAAGGATGTTGCGATCATTGCAACGGGGATCGGTGTCAAGATCGCGCTCGAAGCGGCAGAAGAACTTAAAAAAGAAAATATCAATGCTCGTGTGATCAATATCTCAACGATCAAACCGTTAGATGAAGAACTGATCATTAAAGCGGCTAAAGAGTGTGGGAAGATCGTTACGGTGGAGGAACATAATATTATCGGTGGATTAGGTTCGGCAGTTTCAGAGGTTGTGGCTGAAAATCATCTGGTATTTGTCCATCGAGTAGGAGTCAATGACCGATTCGGTCAGTCCGGAAAGCCGAATGACCTTCTTGAAAGCTATGGTCTGAATAAGGGATCTGTAGTTCAAGCAGCAAAGAAGTAAGCGCGGGAAGAAAAATGTTATTTTGTTATGAATAGAATAGCTATGAACTGTTTCAGTATTTATATAGAGATTGTATGATGGATTCCATGATCTTCAAGTTTTAAGATCAAATCGAAAAGATTTACCATACAACATACTTTGACTCAATAAAATGGTTCCGCGTATTCTTTGTTAGAGGTGGAAATTTTAATATGATAGAAATACAATTTGCAAAAGTAAAACCGGAAGCCCGGATTCCGAATAAGAGGGAAGAGGATGCCGGCTATGATCTGTATGCTTGTTTTGATGAGCCATATTTGATCATTGAACCGCATCAAACGATGAAAGTTCCTACAGGGATCGCGAGCTGTTTTTCGGCTGATTTCTGTATGGTTTTGAGAGAGCGAGGTTCTACAGGAACGATGGGGATCGGTCAACGTGCAGGAGTCATCGACAGCGGGTATCGGAATGAGTGGCTTATTCCGCTTACAAATCACAATGAAAAACCGATCATTATCATTAAAGAAGAATTTAAACAAAGTAAAGAGTATTCTCTAATGAAAAATGAGCGAGAATTTATCGAGTATGCATATTCGAAGGCGATCAGTCAGGCGTTGTTGATACCGGTCCCGAAGACCACGGTTATTGAGGTGAGCTATCAAGCTTTGCTTCAGAATAAGTCCGAAAGGATGTTGGATGGATTTGGAAGTACAAACAAGTAATTGTTGTTTACTTAGATCAAAGCCACCCGGTCACTTGAGAATGATTTCTTTAGTGTAAACATTGAAAATCCCGATCAAAGAGCAGTTTGATATGAGACATGATCGATATCGACAAAGACAGCTTTTTGATCGGGATTTTTTGATCGTTTTTTGTATTTTTGATAAAGTTAATCGGCGTGTTTTGCCATTTCTTTCAGTTCGGCGATGCAATCTTGAACATTGATCGGAACAAATGACTCATCTTCTTGTTTGTTGTTAAAGTAGTCAACGATCGGACGATAGCCATATTTTTCTTCACCACGTTTGATATAGATGGTACTGTTTGGAGATAGGACTCCATATGCTAAGTCTGCTTTGATCTCATCGAGCATCATTGCATAGGTATAGGTAGCTGGCATAAGAACCTCCTTTTTGGTCTTTAGATTTTGTATTGTATAGTCGCTTGAAAGCAACCGAGAGGTATAACTTAAAAACTTTAAATTATACATTTATAGATATCATTGTACACGATTTTTGATAAAAAATAAAGTACTAGCTATCATAAGTCGGAATTTCTTTCTTAAAGTTTGTGTCAGAATATGATATAGAAAAAGATGGATTATTGATATAGGGAAAATTATTTTATCAATAATACTTTTTATCACAACAATCAAGTAAAATAGCGGTTCTCAAAAAGGAATAGAGATTCGATAGAAAAGAGTAGAAAAGATGAAGGTTTTTCGATACAATATGATTAGAGAACTTTAGAGAACGGAAGTGTCTTATATAATTTGGTTTATAATGGAATGGAGAGAAGAATTTATGGGGATCGTATTAACATTTTTAGTACCTTTTGTTACTGTCACTGGTGTGTTTATTTTGATTTTGGGTTTGGTATTTTTTGTAAAAAATGGCGAATATCAACAGAGTGAATATTACAAGATAACACAGATTCCTATGCTGCAAGTGTATTTTGACAAAGGTAGATTAGGGGAGTACTACACATATAGATATTTAGAAAAGCTTGAAGGAGAGAAGCGATATTTATTCAATTGTTATCTTCCAAAAGAAGATGGAGCTACTACGGAAATTGATGTGATATTGATTCATGAAACCGGAGTTTATGTTTTTGAATCCAAAAATTACAGTGGGTGGATATTCGGACATGAAGAAAAACGCAATTGGACGCAGTCTTTGCCACAGGGAAGAGGGAGAGCGCGAAAAACTCAGTTCTTAAACCCGATTATTCAGAATAAAGTTCATTTGAAGTGGCTGAAGAAATTTTTAGCGGATTATAATGACGTTCCTTTTTATTCGTATATTATTTTCAGTGACCGATGCGAATTGAAAAATATTACTTTGACAAGCGGTGAACACTCTGTCATCAATAGATATGACATTTTATCCGCTGTGGAGAAAAATGCTAATCAAGTCGGACGACGATTGGACGATAAAATGATTAAAAGGATTTATTATAAATTATATCCGCTTACACAATTTGATGAAGCAAGAAAATTAGTCCATATCCAAAATATTGTAGAAAATCATTTGGAAAAGGGACAACAAGAATCAAAACTGGAATCTGTGGAAAAGACTATTGTTCTTGAAACGGAGAGAAAAGAAAAAGAAGAAAATTTATTACTGAATCAAGAAGTTCCAATGGAAGAATTATGCCCACGCTGCAATTCAAAGCTTGTACTTCGAGTTTCGAAGAAAGGCGAGAATATCGGAAAGAAATTTTACGGCTGCTCAGCATTTCCAAAATGCAGATTTGTAAAAGAGTTGGATGATTATGAAGATGGAAGTTCGGAAATGAAATCGTAAAATCGAATTTTGAAATGGATATTCAAAATGAAAATAGCAAATAAAATTTTGGAAACAAAAATCCAAAATAGAATTTAAGGTAATAAAAAAATCCCTTGCCAATGGCAAGGGATAAATATTATCTCTTTGAGAATTGTGGTGCACGTCTTGCTGCTTTAAGACCGTATTTCTTTCTTTCTTTCATTCTTGCATCTCTTGTCAAGAATCCTGCAGATTTTAGAGCAGGTCTTAGCTCTGAATCGACTTTAAGAAGTGCTCTGGAAATTCCATGACGGATAGCACCTGCTTGTCCTGTAAACCCTCCACCTTGAACATTGACAAACACATCATATTTTGAAAGTGTATCTGTAAGTTGAAGCGGACGACGAACATCTCTTTTTAAAGTTTCATAACCGAAGTAATCTTCGATATCTCTACCATTTATTGTAATATTTCCTGAACCGGCAAGAAGTCTTACTCGTGCAACAGAGCTTTTTCTTCTTCCTGTTCCATAGTATTGTACTTTATCCATTATCAAAATCTCCCTTCAATTATATTTCTAATGCTTCAAGTTGTTGTGCAGCATGTGGATGTTCTCCACCTGCATATACTCTCAATCTCTTCATCATCGGTGCTCTTAGCTTGCTCTTTGGCAACATTCCGCGAACAGCAGCAGTGATGATCTCTTGAGGTTTTTCCTGTAGCATTCTCTTGTATGAGATTTCTTTTAGATTTCCGATATATCCTGTGTGATGTCTGTATACCTTTTGATCTGCCTTTTTACCGGTTACTACAACCTTGTCTGCATTTACAACTACAACAAAGTCTCCGCCATCAACATGTGGGGTAAAAGTAACTTTGTGTTTTCCTCTTAAAATTCGAGCTATTTCTGTCGAAAGTCTTCCTAGTGTTTTACCTTCTGCGTTTACAAGATACCATTTTCTTTTAACATCAGCAGGTTTAGAAATATAAGACTTCATTCTAATTCCTCCTCAAAATAAAAAATAATTTTGTTGTGTGTATGAATAAAGTCCGGGGCAGTGGACATACAATTCACATTCTTAACAATTATAATCTTCAAATGACGTATTGTCAATAAAAAAATGTAAAAATAAGAAAAAATATGATCTATGCGCCTGAGCGAAGGGGTCTTCTTAAAATCAATGTCTTGTATCGAGGATTTAGTTTTGCCAAAAGTAACAAGCTATTGTATAATATACTGCGGGAAGGAATATTGTTTCGGAATCGTATGGAAGAGACATTGTAGGGAGACGCTTGATCGTGAAAGTAACGAAAGAACATTTTCATTTGGGGTACGATCGGAAAGGTTAGTAATAGGTAGTATATGAAGAAAATAATGAATATTCCTGTACCTGGAATGCGTATTATAAAAACGGCATTGGCTGTTTTTTTGTGTTTGGTCATTGTGGCTCTGCTTGGAGAAAAGTATTCGGGTTATTCTGCGATCGTTGCGATCGTTTGTATGCAGAAAGACTGGGATAACAGTATCACTATTTCGAGAGACCGATCGATCGGAACAGTCATAGGAGCTCTTTTTGGGATCGCAACATATCAGCTGATCGGCTTTTTAGGGATTGAAAAGAGTCTAGTATTGCCATATTTATTGGTTTGTACCATGATGGTCATTCTAATGGTCGTTATCATATCGATCAATAAGCATACAGTCACAGCGGTGACTTGTATTATCTTTTTAAGTGTTGCGGTTTTGCGTGACCCGACGATCGATGTTTGGTTTTTTGCATTGCGTCGAGTAGTAGATACTTTCATCGGAATTGGTGTTTCATTAGTTGTAAATATTGTTTTGACGGAAGATTTTTTGAAAAAATTTAAGTTCTTTCAATAGAATTTATATCGATCGGGATGTTTAAGGTCAGTATCTGTTTTAGAAAATCATATTAAGGAGTAGGTATGTGTGGTTTTGTAGGTTTTTATAGCGAGCAGCTAACAAATAAAGAAAGTGTAATAAAGTCTATGAGCGATAAGATCGTTCATAGAGGCCCGGACAGTGAGGGTTTTTTCATAAATGATTTTGTGGCATTGGGATTTAGGCGTCTTAGTATCATTGATCTCGAAGAAGGATCACAACCAATTTATAATGAAGATCGCTCAAAGGTGATCATATTCAACGGGGAGATCTATAATTATAAAGAGATCAAAAAGGACCTCCTGGACAAAGGGCATATTTTCACGACAGAGACAGATACGGAAGTGATCCTGCATGGCTATGAAGAATATGGGAAAGATATTCTTCATAAATTAAGGGGGATGTTCGCTTTTGTGATTTGGGATGAGATCAGCAAAGAGCTTTTTGGAGCAAGGGATCATTTCGGTATCAAGCCATTCTATTATTATCATGATCAAAATGAATTGATCTTCGGTTCGGAAATAAAATCTTTTTTGCCTTTTCCATCTTTTGAAAAGTCTGTTAATCAGGAAGCGCTCAAGCATTTCTTGGTATTTCAGTATTCTGTATTGGACGAAACTTTTTTTAAAGGAGTCTATAAACTGAGACCGGGTCATTGCTTTACATTCAAAAATGGGGTAATGGATGTTCAGCGATATTTTGAGATAGAATATAAAAAAGAAGAAAAATCGTTGGACCAATATGTCGCTTTAGTTGAAAAAGAAGTAGAGGAGTCTGTAGAGTATCATCAATTTGCGGATGTTGAGGTAGGAGCATTTCTATCCGGAGGGGTGGATTCGAGTTATGTAGTATCGACAGCACGTCCGGATAAAACGTATTCGGTCGGTTTTGAGAACGAAGGGTTTGATGAAACGATCTATGCAAAGGAGTTATCTGAAAAACTTGGGATCAATAATGTGTCAAAAATCATTTCTAAGGATGAATTTTTTGATGCGATCCCTAAAGTACAGTATTATTCAGATGAACCACACGCAAATCTGTCTTCCGTTCCGTTATTTTATTTGTCTAAACTGGCTGCAAAAGATGTAAAGGTCGTATTGTCCGGAGAAGGTGCAGATGAGCTTTTTGCCGGATATAATGAGTATGAAATGCCTCTGATAGCCAAAGCATATTCGATGTTACCGCTGTTTATTCGTCGCTCGATATACAATTCGAACAAACATAAACCGCATTTTCGAGGGAAGAGCATCATCACAAAATATGGGCAGACGATCGAAGAGCGTTATATCGGTCAGGCAAAAATCATGTCGGATTCGGAAGCGAATTCGATCTTGCAGGATAAGTACAAAAATCCTATTCTTGCGACGGATCTGACTGCGAAGTTCTATAAGCGGGTCGCGGATCAGGATGATGTCACCAAGCGCGGCTATTTGGATATGAATATGTGGATCGTGGATGATATTCTTTTGAAAGCGGATAAAATGACAATGGCTAATTCACTTGAATTGCGTGTTCCCTTTTTGGATAAGGAAATGTGGGAACTTGCCAGAAAGATCCCATCAAAATATAAAGTACAAGGAACTACGACAAAGTATGTATTTCGTCTTGCAGCGGAGAAAAAGATCCCTATCGATTGGGCAAAAAGACGAAAAGCGGGATTTTTGGTACCATTTATCCATTGGATACGAGAGGAAAAATATTATAAGATCGTAAAAGACCAGTTCAACAAAGATTATGTTGAAGAGTTTTTTGATCGATCAGCGATCAATGCGATGCTTGAAAAGCATTATGCTAAAGAGTCGAATGAGGGCAGGAAGATCTACACGATCTATGCGTTTTTGTTATGGTATGAGGAATATTTTATAAAGCAGGATTAGGGGGGAACTGTGCAACCAAAATTGATACTTGCATCGAATTCACCGAGAAGAAAAGAGATCATGGAGATGTTGCCTTGGGATTTTTTTGTAGAGGCGATGGAGACCGATGAAAAGATAGATGAGAATGAATCAGTCGAAGAGAATTTGAAAAATATTGCTTATCAGAAAGCGGTTTGTATTTCTCGAAAATATCCGGAAGCGATCGTAGTTGGTGGCGATACGATCGTTTTAGTTCAGGGAGAGATCTTGGGAAAGCCTAAAAATGAAGAAGATGCAAAAAATATGCTCAGGTCGATCTCGACCCGTACTCATTATGTTTATACCGGAGTATGTATTTTGTGCAAGGATCGAGATATCGATATTCGATTTATTGGGAAGACTACAGTGTATATGACACCGATGAGTGAGAAGGAGATCGAGGAATATGTCGCCAGCGGAGAACCTTTTGGGAAGGCGGGATCGTATGCTATACAGGGGAAGGGTGGCGTACATGTTGAAAAGATAGAAGGGGACTATTATAATGTTGTTGGATTGCCACTTAATCGATTGTATCAAGAATTAAAAACGATCATGGGTTGAAGAGATCGGGTTTGATGTTTACCAGATCTTTGATCAAGCGTGGATCTAATGTAGAAGAAAGAATAAACGGTTGAACGACTGTGATCTAGAATGAGTTTGAAAAGGAAAAATTGCAGATCGCAAATCTACGGAGGATCGATATGGATCTTCCTTTTGAAAAATTGAAAATAAGATAAGAAAAAGCTCGGATCTTCAGTGTCATATCACACCTTAGAGATCTTGAGCTTTTTGTATTAAATATTTTTGAGATCGATGTATTTTAAATAACCTATTAAAGATGCTTTTATTTCCGTAAGCCCTCTGTTTAAGTGCTACATCATCGACAGGATGATCGGGATCGTGACCAAAGAAATCAAATTGCACATAGTGACGATCTCGGATGCGAATGTAGCATCTGCTCCAAATTTGCCGGAGATGATACTGGTGTAGCCCGCAGAGGGCATAGATAGCAGAATGAGAGGCATACTGTAGATGATACCGTCAATGCCGAATAACTTAAATAAAAGCATAAATGCCAAAGGATAGATCAATAAACGAATTGCGGAGACAACATACAATTCTTTTTGGAATAGGATCTTTTTGAGGTCTGCTTTGGAAAGTGACATACCTACAATAAGCATTGCCACAGGGGTCATTCCGTTTCCTAAAAGATTGATAGTGGAAATGAATGGCTCAGGGATCGTGAATGGTGAAAAATAGGTTAAAAGACCTATTGCGATCGCGATCAAAGGAGGTGTCGTTGCCAATTTTTTAAAAAGATTTATATTAGAGTTAGAATTTGTAGCTTTTGAAATAAGGGTAGCCATGATGCTCCAAGAAATGATCTCGAAGGATATATTTCCCATAACAGCATAAAATATATATTCAGGTCCAAGCAATGAATCGACTAAAGGATAGCCCATAAATCCAACGTTGGGAAGGACCATCCCCAAAACTAAAATAGCTCTTTTTTCTTTTTCTTGTGAGATGAATTTGGAAAGAGCGATCGATACAGCTGTTGTTGATAAATAAACAAGCGCCATGATAACTGTGATTTTTAATCCATCGAAAAAAACGACTTTATCAAATGGAACTTGAAATGCGCGAAGTAAAGCACAAGGTAGAAAAACATAGAGCAGGACATTGGTGATATCTTTTTGTCCCTGTTCAGATACCAAGCCGGTTCTTGGAAGAATGTATCCCACTAAGATCAATAAAAAGATGACAAATACTTTTGAAAAAACTAAGAATAAATCCATAATAAAACCTCTTTTGTTTATGATATAATATATTGAACTGAATTATTATAACATGAAATCATAAAACGGTAAAAAGATATTACAGAATAAATTGTGAAACGAGCACGGATACTCTCAAAGTGATATGAAATCTTGGAGTGGAAGTCCTTTTGTTAACAAGAGATATTGTTTGTGGCGTAGAGGAGTGTGTATGAAAAGATTGATTTTTTCAGCGACAACAAGTGGTACAGGGAAAACGACTATTTGTTGTGGTGTTCAGCGTGCATTAAAAAATAGAGGCATCTATGTACAACCTTTTAAGGTGGGACCGGATTATATTGATACGGAGTATCATTTCCTTGCTAGTGGGAATAAATCCAGAAATCTGGATGAATTTATGTTGCCCAAGGAAGAAATTGAATTTTTATTTGCAAGATCAGCCGGGAAGGCGGATATATCGATCGTAGAGGGAGTGATGGGACTTTATGATGGATTGGGTGCAAGGCATGACTATTGTAGTACGGCAAGTATGGCTAAAATATTAGACTGTCCTGTTATTCTGATCATCGATGCAAAATCGATGGCGGCATCTTCTGCGGCACTTGTATTAGGATATATGAATTTAGATCCCCGGATAAAGATCGCAGGCGTGATCGCGAATAATGTGAGTACGGAAAGTCATTTCAATATTGTAAAATGGGCGATAGAAACATATACAGGAGTTCCTGTGCTTGGGCGCATCCCAAAAGATGAAAAATTTACGCTCTCATCTCGGCATTTGGGATTGACTCCAAGTGTAGAGGTACAGGATCTGGATGAAAAGTTAGACTATATTGCCGGTGTAGTAGAAAAGTATCTGGATCTTGACAAGTTGATCGAGATATCAAGTGAAGAACCGATAGAGTACGACGCTCATCGTCGTGATCGAATAAAGGATATCACTAATGTTCGAATGGGGATCGCCTTTGACAAAGCTTTTAATTTCTACTATCA
>JAUNKR010000040.1 GCA_030532705.1 Peptostreptococcaceae bacterium | reverse complement strand
ATTTTTACTTTATTTTTTTATTTTCTATTGACAATCTCATAGTTGGTCTCCTTTGCATGATCTTTTTCCAGACGTGCCAAAATATCATCATTTTTATATTTATAGACCGGTCGATAGCTGTCGCCCAGCTCCTCTTCAAAACGGCAGATGCTCGCATAGCGACAGAAACGGCAACCGCTTTGGGACCGATCACCGTTCTTGGCGATCGGCTGTGCCGCGATCTCGCCATCCATGATCTTCGTCAGACTCTCCTCGATATTTTTTCGGATATGGCGCATCAGGATACGGAATTGATGCTCGCTCAATCGATTTTTTGCACTCGACTCATAGACGGCAGAGCGGAATTTGGAAGTCCCGTCATACTCTTCGTCCAATCCTTTGAGCACAACTTCCTCATCCAGCACGATCCCGTCCATCTTGATCTCATTCTTGATGAGCCTTTGGATCTCCTCCGGCGATCGTTCGGCGGTCTCGATCATCGGATCCGTGATCGGGAAATAGAATACGCCTGCCGGATAGTTTTCAGTCCTAATCAGTTTATCACTGTCGAGCACCGCACTCAAGTACACCATCAACTGAATGTCCAATCCATTATAGGCATCGGAGAGGGAAAACTCTTTGTTGCTCGTCTTATAGTCGATCACTTTGACATAAGCTCTTTTGCCATCCCGAAGAACATCGATCCGGTCGATCGTTCCGGTCAATTTGATCTCTCTGTCCTTGAGAGCGATGATGATCGGCGGGATCTCCTGACCGTCATCGAAGCGAGCCTCCTGCGCGACCAGCTCAAACTTCCCGCTTCGCATATGTTCCACAGAAGCGAAACCGATCTGCTTCGCCGTTTTTTTGAGTCTTTTGAGCATGAAACGATTTCGGCTGTCCGCAATATCATACTCCTTGAGCAACTTTTGAGCCGAATCATCAAAGTAGCGATCCACCATCCGATCCATCTGTGCCTTGGTGATCTCAAAAATTTGCTGTGGCTCGCTTTTGAGATGTCGCACGATCTGTTCGACCGTGCTGTGGAGCACAAGTCCCATCTCCGCCGGCTGGATCGTATATTCTTTACGCTCCTGTGCCTTGAGTCCATATTGTATAAAATGCTTGAACGGGCATTCTTCAAAGCTTCTAAGTCTTGTTGTACTCAGCTTCATCGGCGACGGATAAAGCCGCTCCGCGGAATGGATCCGCTGCTTGGTATTGTTGTAAAAGATCCCGTCCATTGCAGAATCCGTGATCTCTTTCATCCTATCATCCTGTGCATAGTAGGCAAGCACCTCGCGCCAGAGCTCATCGACCGGTTCCCCTTTGACCAGTTTTTTGATCTCCTTCGCCATCTTATCGATCGTCGGTCTCGGCATGCTGATCTGATCGACCGGCAAGAGATCTCGCATCGTAGTCGTTCGGATATTCGGAAAAACGGAGCGAATGTCGTCGATCAGCGGTGAGCGCAATCGAGATCCTTCCATCGAATAGCTGATATGCAACCTTTTGAGCGGACGGGTGAGCAGGATATAGATCAACAGCTGTTCATTGCTGTCCACACGTCGGCGCTCGGATGGAATATCCATCTCAAGATCCGCAAGCAATGTTTTCTCCTCCTGCGAAAGCACTCCGCTTTCCTGATATACTTTCGGAATGTTGCCGGAATTTGCACCGCATAGATAGAGGATCTTTCGGCTCTCATTTCGGCTTCGATCCACATCCCCTACGATCACCTGATCCTGCGCCGGCGGGATCACTGCGATCTGATGCGACTTGATCGCCTGCACGATCAGAGAACGATAACGCTCGAGTGTCATCCGTTCTTCCCCGAACACTTCGCCCGCCTGCTCCAAGATCCTTACAAAAATATTCCAGATCTGATTGTTCTCATTTGCCTCATCCAAAAGTCCGTTTTTTCGAAGATCCTCGACCAGACGCTGGATCTTTTCGACCATCTCCTGCTTTTCAAGAAGCTCATAGATCAATTCACCAAATTCGCGCGCCGTCTTCTTGCCCTTTGCTCTCTCCATAAAAGGGACAAAAAGTTCCAAAATTTCGCGCCGAACATCCAGCACCGCCTCCTCGATCCTTTTTTTGACCGATCGAGGATCCATGGACTCCTGCTCGTTAGCTAAGTTTTCATCCGCCAAGTCCATCATCTGATCTTTGCCTGCTCTTTGGTCTGCCGAGATTTCTTGCGCCTGTTCTTCTTCGAAGACAAAATATCGATCGTCCAAAAACATCTTATGCTTCATTTTTTTCGACAGGAGATAATTTTCAAAATGATAGATCCGATTGACCTGATCCCCCATGTAGCGAACATCATTTTTCAAAAAGACCATAATATTCCCGACGCTGAAATCCCCTTGTAGCATATTCAGCGCCGCCAGGATCACTTTGACGATCGGGCTGTTTAGGATCGGACGTTTTTCATCGATAAAGAAAGGGATATCATACTGCGAGAAAATCTGCTTGATCGATGGAGCATAGCTTCCCAGATCGCCCGATACGACCATGATGTCTTTGTATCGAAGCCTCTCTTCGACGATCGCATGGCTGATCGACAGCGCGATTGCATGGATCTCGTCATCGATCGAGTGCGTTTCCAACAATGTGATATCTTCACAGCAGCCTTCCTTCTTTTCAGGGATGATGCGAAACAATTCTTCTCCCAAAACTTGGATCTCTTCACTTTGCTCCCGATCTTTCCCCTGAATCTCGATCAATGTGTACCGGATCTGCTCTTTTTCGGCAGAGCGTTTCAGAAGTTCCAAAGTCCGTTGACTCGCCTGAAATACGGTCTCATCTCCACGCGCGGTGCTCCGGACATCCAAACAGAGCCCCACATTCACTTCGGAGGCGCTGTGCATCAGATTCGCAATGATCTGTCTCTCCACTGCGGTAAAGTCCAAAAAGCTGTAGATATAGATCTTTTTCTCTGCCAGATACGGAAGATGTTGTAGCTGGGCGAGTTGACCCAAACGATCCTCATTATCGACATATTTCCCTGCCAACGCTTCTTCAAAAAGCTCATAGATCTTTGCAAGCTCCGAAAGTTTCTTGCTGAGCAACTCTGCATTTTGGATCCGAGCCGAATATTCTTTCAGATGCTGTGGCGTGATCATGCTTCGTTTGAGTTCTGCGATCTGGCGCAGCAACGCATCGATAAATCCATCCTTTTCTACCGAGCTTGCATAAAAATCAAGCTCCGACTGATTGGCATACAGGATATTCTTAAGCACCATCGTCTTCCCCATGCCGTCAATTATCGTTCGCTTGAGACCGCCCATCTTCGATAATGCCTCGAGTGCCAGACGCTGAAAGCTCATGATCCGAATATGCGTTACCGCATTTTGTTTGAGCTCTTCCAGCAAACGCAACTCATTTTGGAGGGTAAATTGCTCGGGCACAAGAATATAGATCTCCTTCCCCGCTCGATAATCTTTGATTGCCTCCATAAAAATTGTATCTTCTACCACTTTATTATATCTTGAAAGCCAAATATTCAGCATATTGCCTCCTTTATCTATCCCTCAAAGCTTTTTCCTTCACTAAATGTCTTAATCTTATCGATACTCAGAAATATCCGATCGAATCTTTTATTTCATTCAATACCCGTATGCTTCTTGCCTTCTGTTTTATCAATTGATAAACCATCTTCGCTCCTTTATTTATCATATTCTTTTACGAGCGGATCCCTCTGATCGATAAAAAATTTTAAACACCATTCTTCTCTCCCTAGTTTACCATAATCATTGCGCTTTGGCGATGTGGCACACAAAAAATCGGATACAATCTTGCACCCGATTTTTTATAAAAGAATTTGTTTCCGCCT
The DNA here is from genome assembly GCA_030532705.1 of Peptostreptococcaceae bacterium. Taxonomy (GTDB): domain Bacteria; phylum Bacillota; class Clostridia; order Peptostreptococcales; family Filifactoraceae; genus JAUNKE01. Next base: position 13,568 of record JAUNKR010000040.1, on the reverse strand, counting down.
AAAGAATTATCCTGCAAAATCTTCCCAGCTCAATCGCGGATCAATGATATCGCTTACACCCTCAGCCAGTTTGATATCATCCCCGTCCTTCACATATAGATAAAGATCTCCCTTCATCTTGTCATGATCAAAATCTTTGATATATACGATATCGCCGGATGCCAAAAGAATGCTCTGTCCTTCTTTGTCAACGATCTTCTCCGCCTCTTTCATATCATAGACCCACAGCGCCGTTTCACCGTCGTCAGAACCCTCATAACTGCGGATGATCATCAGATCCTTTTGCGGATTGTAATTAAATTTCCATGGCGGGTACGCTTCCTTTAAACGGACCTCATCACTTAAGATCAGCTCCATGTTATCCTTTGAATCCGTCTTTGTATAGATCAGCGATCCATCTTTCAAAATTTTCGTCGCATAAATATCCACATCCTCTAAAAACTTGGTCGCCTCTCCCGCTTTACCGTTGCTGATATCCACTTTATAAATATTCGTTTTCCCTTTCTCCCGGATATCTGTTGCAAGATATGCACGATCGCCGCTCGGCGTGATCTTCATCAGATCCCGGATCTCCCCAAAAGGATCCGTCTTAAAATCCAATAGCTTCTGAGAAGGTGTTCCATTGATCACAAGATAATATCCGCTATAAGACTTGAGTATCACCTCCAGCATACTGTCCAGATCAAAGAAAAATGCACCATTCTTTTCCATGATCTCCGATAGAGGGATCGGTTTTCCTTCATAATCCCCATAGCTTAGGTATCCTCCAACCGCTTTCCCTTCGTTATAACTAAAACCTCTCGAGATGCTTCCTTGCTCCGATTCGGAGCTCCAAAAATAAGAACCGTGCAGAGAATCCGTGACCAGCTTACTTTGCTTTCCGTCATAATAATGCAGTTCATAGCCTTGATAAATCATCTCATCATTTTCGAGCCTATGTCGCATCTCCGAACGGATCGTCATTTCAGAAAATTTTTGATATTTTTCCTGTTGTTTTTGGTATTGTAAATATGCCTTTTCATATTCCGCATCACTGGAGAAGAAATCTCGTGACGGATATCCCGGCTCTTCAACATACTCCATATTTTTGTCCGACTCTACCATATCATCATCGATAAACTTTGCCCAATCGATTTTCGTATCCGTATTTTTTACATAATACATCTCCCCTGTGTCATACACATCCGGCACATATAGAACATCTTCGTCAATTTCTTCTTCCTCCTGCCCGAAAGACTTTTTATACAGGACCCCATCGTCTATATAGTAGATCAGTGAAAGATCCGCCGAAGCGTAAACCATATTGATTACATCTGCGATTTTTTTCTTTTCCCCACCGATTTCAAGCTCGTAGGTTCCTTTTTCAGGCCGTTCATAGACCACTCGTTTTCCATCCTCCGAAGGATAGACCATTCCTACAACTCCTTTGTCCAAACGCTCCTTTTCACCTTTGGCAAAATCATAATAGTACAATCCGCCATTCGTGGTCACATAAATCATGGAAGTAAAATTCTCATTTACATAAGCATCTGCAATATCCGCATCGATCTTCTTCGCATCGGACAAGCCGTCCTTTGTGATTTCTCGATAATAGAGCTTTCCTTCATGCTGATCCGGATCGACATCATCCACATATACCATCTTGTTGCCATCGGCAGAGATCGTCGTGATGATCGGCAAGGTCGGAAAAGCATAGCTCCCATCTTCCATATCCAGCTTCTTGGTGATCTGCATCGGTTTTCGATCCCCGTCCAGCTTGATATACTCCATCTCCCCATCCTTCATATACAGTACGCTCGGTGCGGTGTTATTCATCTTTTTTTCACCGCTACCACCGGAAGAACATGCCGTCAGAAACATGATTGCAGCAAGAGATAATGCTGCCCCCTTCATCCAACTTCTTCTCATTTCAAAACCTCCCTTTTTGATCTTAACCCATTGTTATTTTATCACATAAAATCAGTACGTCCACATCGTCAAATGAGATCGCTCCCCTTGTGCAGCTTCTTTTTCATTATGTAGTCATAAAGCTGCACAGCTCTCCCCTGATGACAATGGATCATTCTCAGTGTAACACAAGGTGTCTGCTTTGTATATAGTCCAAAAAGACCAATTTAGATTACATCCAACGATCTGCGCCTGATTTTTGTACTCTTTATTTTATATTTTTTTGTATATTTATAAAAACACAGTTCGAGTGTACAATAAGGCTATCATCCATTGCATCGTTTTCTGTAACAGACATTGCAATGGCTCACCCTGAAATTGAGATCAACGGAGGAAAATATGCAATCTAAAAAAAATTTTTCGATCTATAAGCTGGCAGTCATCGGCTTGATGGCGGCAATAGTATATGTAGCAACAAACTTTCGTATCGATATCCCGACACCGCTCGGCAAGACCATGCTCCACATGGGGAATGTGATGTGCATCTTGGGCGGTCTATTATTCGGCGGATGGATCGGCGGTCTTGCCGCAGGCTTCGGCTCCGCATTCTTTGACCTTCTCGATCCGGTCTTCGCACCACAATTTATGATCACCTTCGTTATGAAGTTTGCACTCGGCTTCACCGCAGGAGCGATCGCCCATTACAACAATGCAAAAGGAGAGAGCAAAAAACAGAACTTGATCGGCGCGATCTGCGGCGCATCCTTATATGTCATCCTCTATGTCGCAAAAACCTTTATCACAAGCTACTTTATCATCGGGGAACATCTGGAAGCTGTGATGTCCGTAGTCGTCGTGAAAGGAACGGTCTCCCTGACCAATGCGCTGATAGCCGTCATCGTCTCCATGATATTGTCAACAGCGATCATCCCGTCGCTACGATCAGCCGGAATCTATCGAATTCTAAACCAATCGAAATAATTCCAAAACTTATACCTTCCTAAAGGAACTATGCCCGGCATAGTTTCTTTTTTTATATAGTAAGGCCCGCTCCGCCGGCGAACATAGCTCCTACACCCTCAGCCTGAATTGAGAGATCTGCTCCTTTAACCGAATAGCCTGATTTTTCATCTCTTCACTTGTTGCTGCACTTTCCTCACCGGTTGCAGATATTGACCGGATAACATCCGAGATCACCCGGATCCCATCCATGATTTTATTTGTTTGCATCGATTGATCTTGATTTGCTGTCGCGATCGTTTCCATAAATTCGGTCGATCGAGATACCCTCTCAGCAACAGAGTCTAAAGCCTCCTCCGTTTGCTGTGCTTTTTTGATCCCCTCATTGACCGCTTTTACCGCATTTTCTATCAGCGCAGTCGTTGTATCCGCTGCATCCGCAGATTTTGTAGCCAAATTTCTGACTTCATCCGCCACTACAGCAAAACCCTTGCCCGCCTCACCTGCTCTCGCCGCTTCGACCGACGCATTCAATGCCAATATATTCGTTTGAAAAGCAATATCCTCTATCGTCTTGATGATCTTGCTGATCTCAGAAGAGGTCTCCGCGATCTCCTCCATGGCATGCGACATTTCTTTCATATACATCGTTCCTGTTTCGATACATTTTCCTGTATCGATCACAACTTCATTGGCTTTAGCGGATGAAACCGCAGTCTCTTCGATCTTGTTCGCGATCTCCACGATCGATGCGGACAGTTCTTCGATCGAACCCGCCTGTTTCGTCGTTCCATCTGCCAAAAGTTGTACACTGCTCGCCGTTTGCTCCGAAGCCGTAGCTACCTGATACGCTACCTCATCGATATTCTTTACCGTATGATTCAACGAGCCCAAAATAGTGATCAAAGAACTTTTGATCGGCGCAAAATCACCGATATAATCGATTTCGACCTCGACCCCCAGATTTCCATTTCCGATCTCATAAAGTTTCTCGGATATATCCGAAATATACTTTTTGAGCTCCGCCCTTAATTTAATGATCGACCCGACCAACTTACCGATCTCCGAAGTATCCGGCTCCATATGAAAATCTGTGCTTAGATTCCCGTTCGATAATTCATTTAACTTCTTTTCAATATACAATATCGGCTTGATCAATTCAAATTTCACTGTCTTTATATTCAGTAGTTGCATCATAACGACAAAAACACTTGAGACGATCATCATTCCTCTGAAAATCGCCAACATTCGCCTTGTATTCTGATCAAATTCATTATATCGACTATCCAATGAATTTTGAAATCCTTCAAAAGTGGAATGTATTTTTTCTTCGATCGAGGTATATCCATCCCCATAAACTAAATTCAGTGCGTCATCATACAGCTCCTGCTTGACCAATCCCCTCGCCTTTTCTTCGATCGGTACCAGATCATCCGAAAGCAAGGTCATCTTCTCCAACAACATCTTCTCATTCTCCGACAGATCAAACGTAAGCAGTCCTTCGATCGCATGCTCTCTGTTCTTTTTGACATTCAGTTCTTCATCATAAGCCGATATATATCGGCTCTCTCCGGTCGCAGAATATGCTCGTATATTATCGGATAACCCCGTAGAAGCGACCAAAAAAACATTGATCTCCTCCATGATCTTGATCCTCTGCTCATTGTTTCTGCTCAACTTCATCTCTTGCAACGCATATGCCAAAATGCAACATACCAAGATCGATAATAAGCAAATGGATAAAATGTTCAATATGGTTACCATTTTTGATTGACTCATCTTAAACTTCATAGATCTAACTCTCCCTCTATTTGATTGACCATAAAAATATCGACTGAATATCATTATAATATAATATAGCTCCTATGGATTTTTAATCAAAATTTCATTTGTCACAGAATCAGTATTTTGTTATCACCAAAAATCTTCCGCAAGCTATTGCCAAGACCCATCACAAAAAAAGATCCTCTATTGCAGGATCTGTTTTTTCTTCGAAATATCTGTTTTGATCAAAAAGGTGACCGTTTCCGATTTATTGGTATGGCTCTATCATTTTTTGCTTTCCAAATGGCTCTATCATTTCTTTTTGGTTACGCTTTCGAAATGGATCTCTCTACATATTTTATCCGATACATTATTTAAGATCCGTCTTGTACCCCTTTCGTACTTTAATGACCATACGATCGGATGCTCGATCTACCTCTTATAGATCTCCGTTCCATAATGCTCGGAAGAAAAGCCGTGATCCAAAAAGATCGAAAAGTAAGGCGTAAATTTATCGTAGATCTCTTTGTCCTTAGGCTCCGGGCTTTGCAGGATATGATCCCCAAACTCTTGGGTGACTTCTCCGGCTATGATCTTCTCAAACATTAGATCCGAAGGCTGTATCTCGCCAAAGCAAAGTGCGAGCTTGATCTGTTCCTCCTCTTCATTCCAGCAGCGGATCTCAAAGTTTTTCGCTTTGTTCAATTCTCGCTTCATTATTTCTTTCCATTCTTCGTATGAAGACGGCGTATATCCGATCATTTTGAATACCATACATTCTCCTTAAAATCGTTAGTCATTACTGCTTCCCCATTCTTTGCGAGATAATAGCAGAGATCGAGGTCGTACCTCCTTGTAGATGCGCCATACATTCATCGTAACATAAGTAACGAATAAAAACAATGGGATCCGAATACTCGCTAGCCCCGATCCGATCTGTACACATTCTCATCTTCCCACGATCTTCTACTCCATATCGATAGGATCCCGAAAAAAAGATCCCCTATACCGACCAAAATCCGACCGAAATTCTAATGATCGGCGGTCGGTATTTTATAGCACATACGGGATCGACCGAAGAGATCGTCATTCGGGTGATCTTTATAGCGAAAACCAAGTCACGATGGCTTGGTTTTTCTATTTTAGAACGATCCCATTCAATATGGCAAACACAAAAAACTCGAGACCGCTGGATCTCGAGCTGATATTTTTTATGACGATCTTACAAGGCAAATTTTCCGGTGATCTCACTCATCTTCTGTGCCATATCGGACAGATGCGCACTGGAACCTGCGATCTCTTCGGCAGAAGCCGCCTGTTGATTTGCGGATACAACGGACTGATCGGCAGATTCTTTATTTTGATGCGACAATGTATCGACTTTTTCAATGACATGGAGCAGATCCGTTTTGGTACGCTCAAGTTCTTCTCCTGAAAGGTTGAGTTTTTCGAGAACGCTTTGGAGATTTTCAATTTCTTTAGAGATTGTTGTAAACTGCTTATCGGTATCTTTAACGCAGGATGATTGACTTTGGATCGTATGGGTCACTTCACCCATGATCTGCACCGCTTGGGATGTCTTGCTGTTTAGATCGACCACGATATTGCTGATCTGTTCGGTAAATTTGGTCGATTGTTCCGCAAGTTCTCGAATCTCTTCTGCAACAACTGCAAATCCTTTTCCCATCTCGCCCGCTCGAGCCGCTTCGATCGCTGCATTCAGCGCAAGCAAGTTGGTCTGGTTGGCGATCGACTTGATCATATCGCTCGCTTCTTCGATCCGGATTGCGCTTTCGTTGGTATTGACGATCACTTTCATCACTTCTTCGGAAGATTCCTGCACCTTATCAGTCGTAAGGACCAGCTCCTGTACCGCCACGACACCATTTTCTCTCGCATCGATCACGCTATGGACGGTCGTATTTAAATCGTGGATTGCACCTTCATTTTTGACCAGCGCATTCTTCATGATATCCATGGCAGCAGTGCCTCGCTCCATCTCCTCAGCCTGTGTTTTTGCACTTTCAAACATTGCACGCACATTGCTTGACATCTCTTCTGCAGAATGAGCGGAATGTTGGCTTGTCGCTGTCAGCTCTTCGGATGAGGCGGACAGACGGTATGCCATGTCACTGATATCACTCATGATTTCTTTCATTGTTGTTTGAACTTGCAACAATGACCTGGCAATAATTCCTACTTCTCCTCTACTTTTGGAATATCTAACCGCTGCGGAACGAGCATCCGCTCGAAGATCGTAGTTCCCGATCCGCTCGATCTGCTGACTGAGCCGCTTAATCGGATGGGCGATGGAAGTTGCTACAACAAAAATAATAATAATAGCAAAAAACACCGAAGCCAGCCCCACTTTCATCATAAATTTACCCAGATTAACAGATGGTGCCAGAACTTCGCTTTTGGGTACTGAAAGAACCAATTCCCATGAAGTTCCCTCCACCGGATATGAAGCGTACAATCGTTCTTCATCATCCACTGTAACTTCCAAAAACTCTGCCTTCCCTGTCAAAAGCTTTCCTTCCAAAACTTTATACTTTCCATTTTCTACAACAAATAAATTCTCTTCCGGAGAAAATATGGAATGTACAATAAAATCACCGTCTTGATCGACCAAGAAAGCTCTTCCCGTCTCTTTGATCTTTATATTGCTAACAATATCATAGATTGCATCAAAAGAGATATCTATTCCCAGAACACCGATCCTCTTGCCCTTATCCTTGATCTCTTTTGCAACGGTGAGTACCATCTTTCCATCAGATCCGGCCTTATATGGCTTCGATAAAATGATAGTTCCTTGTTTTACCGCATCGACATACCAGCCGCGTGATGTGGGATCAAAGTCACTTGGTGCAACCCAACCTGCACCATCCAAAAAACTTTTATCCTCATAACCCATAAAAAAATCCGAGACTTCTTCTCGATGATCGGTAAAATAAACCAAAGTTTTTTGTAGATTTTCTTTGCTTGGGATCTCTTTTTCGATATCAATAGCAATTACATCGATATAGCCTTTCTTCTCGATCAACAGGGCTTCCATATCCGCTCCATATTTTTCAGCGGTTTCTTGCATTAAAGCCGTACTCTCTTTCAATAGAAGTTCATTGGAGTATCGATAGGCAATCCACGAAAGCATCAGCACGATCACCAGACCCGGAACTCCTATAAAAAGAAGCATCTTGTTTCTTATACTCATTGTTTCATCCTCCTTGACTATATTATCGACATAGCATCAAATTTTATAACCTTTTTAACTTTTTTTAAATTTTGATAGACAGGAGGTTTTGAACACAAAAAAATTCCTCTTATTACAAGAAGAATCTTTCCCTTTGAGCATATACCTCGACATGTCAGAAGATGTTTTGACACAAACTCTCTTTTGTCGAATTCTTTTGATGACTTCCCTGTCTTTTTCGAAACTCTTCCCTGAATTTTCGGCTTCCTTCCTTTATTCGATCCCGCTTCCTTGCGATGAGCTGCTCCACATAACTTTACAAATTTTAGACCTCCTGCCATTGATGGCTGTCATGCCGAGCTGTATCGATCGGACCTATGGTCCGTTGTCGTTTTTTGATGGCATCCTTGCCCTTGCTTTTTTTGTGAGCGCTTCCTTGCGCTGTGACTTCCCTGTCTTTTGATCCTGACGGATCTTTATTTTGTGGATCTTGGCATCCTTGCCCTGCGTTTTTCCTACACGCTACACCTTCCTTAGCGAACGATCCTTCTCGATAACCTTCATCCCCAAATGTACTTAAGTCTTGGACGGTCATTCCGTTTTCGACCTCATTCCTCGTATTATTCATTTGGTATATACGAATTATATCACAGTTATATTTTATGCGCAAGTCTTTTTTTGAAAAAAATTTTTGTTTCGTGAAAAATTTTCTAAAAAGCTATGGACAAAGTTTTTGTTTTGGTGTACTATTGTTTTAGTACAGTATGAGGCAAAGTTTCGAAAGATGCTTCTAATATTGAAACCGGAAAGGAAGGGGCTATGTCAGAACAAACACAAAACAATATTACCGCAAGCAGTACGGTAGATAAAAGACTTACTACAGGATCGAGCAAACCGAAGAAAACACGCCGAAAGAAAATTTTATTCGGGGGACTCGTTCTACTATTGTTGATCGGATTCGGCGCATCAAGACTCATTGCAGCAAAAAATGCCGCCGTTCCTCTGCTTTCGACGGAAACGTTGGAACAGGGCAAAGTCGAGCAGACGATCTCCGCAACGGGAACGGTGACCGGATCGGACAGTGCAGAGATCACTTCTAATTTGAATTTTGAATTCATCAAGATCAATGTCAAGGAAGGCGATGTCGTCAAAAAAGGCGATATCCTCGGTGTATTGGACAGTAAGGTCCTTCAGGATGATTACAATATCGCATTAAAGGAGCTTGAGATCTCTCAAGCCCAGCTTGTCGAGCAGCGAAATACCGCTTCGCTTGCCGTTCAGGAAAGACAGCTCGATTATAATGAAGCAAAAAGACAACATGAGATCGCAAGGCAACTGTTCTCGGAGGGCGGGATCTCGAACGATGAATTGGTACAATCCAATATGATGCTTGAAAAGGCCAGTCTAGCGCTGAATGCCGCAAAAGACACGCTCAATAAGGCTTCCTCGAGCGGATCAGCTGCGATGGGGATCGACATCAAGCGGGAAATGATCTCGACGAAGAAGGATAATTTGGATAAGGCGAATATCATTTCCCCGATCGACGGTACGGTGACAAGGGTCAATGCGAGGATCGGACGGATCCCGACCGCTCAGGATCAGGCACGCGCGATGTTTATCGTCGAAAATCTGGAGGAGCTGATCATGAAGGTATCGATCAGTGAGTATGATATCAGCAATATCAAGGTAGGACAAAAGGTCGTGATCTCTTCGGATGTATTGCGTGGTGAAACGATCGAGGGTAAAGTCGTTCGTATCGCTCCGACCGGAGAGATGGTCACAGGTGCCAACTCCAGAGAGATGCGCGTACCGATCGAGATCAAGATCACGAACAAGGGAAATATCATTGCAGGTGTCAATGCAAAGGCCGAGATCATCGTTGCTCAAAAAGAAAATGTGCTCGTCGCTCCGCTTGAATCAATCTTTGAAGTAGAGGGCGAAAAATATGTCTTAATCGGAAATGATATGAAGATCAAAAGAATAAAAGTGCAGACCGGCGTGGAAAGTGTTACCGGCGTAGAGCTGATCTCGGATGAGATCAAGGCAGGTGATATCATCATCACAAATCCTAGCCCGGATTATGAGGATGATTCTTCTTTCAGAACGATGGAGTAAGCTATGGACAAACTAATCGAAATCAAAAAACTGAGCAAGATCTATCGGATGGGTTCGAATGAACTGCATGCGCTGAAGGAGATCGATCTTTCGATCGAGCATGGTGAATTCGTTGCAATCATGGGTACTTCCGGCTCCGGGAAATCCACATTGATGAATATTTTAGGATGTCTGGATCGTCCTTCTCTTGGAAACTATTACCTTGAAGGAATCGACATCAACGATAAGACGGAAGATGAACTATCCGATATCCGTAATCAGAAAATCGGATTTGTATTTCAATCATTTAACCTGATCCCGAGAACATCCGCTTTAAAAAATGTTGAACTTCCGATGATTTATGCAAAGATTTCCTCTGAAAAAAGAGAGGCACGAGCAGAATATCTTCTCCAGCGGGTGGGGCTTGGAGAGCGGATCAACCATGTACCCAACGAACTTTCCGGTGGGCAGCGACAAAGGGTTGCGATCGCACGAGCACTTGCTAATGAGCCACCCATTATCCTCGCCGATGAACCCACAGGAAACCTCGATACAAGATCCAGCATCGAGATCATGGAAATGTTCACCGAGCTTCATAAGGAAGGCAAAACAGTCATCATCGTTACTCATGAACGTGAGATTGCCGAATTTACCGATCGTATCGTCACTTTCCGTGATGGTCAGATCATCAGCGATGAACGGAGGAACTAATGCTACTGATAGAAAATCTAAAACTGGCGATATTCAGTATCAAATCGAATAAAATGAGATCTTTTTTGACCATGCTGGGGATTATTATTGGTATTTCGTCGGTGATCTCGATCTCCTCACTCGGACAGGCGGCAAAAGCGGTGTTGAGCAAGGAATTTGCCAATCTGAACAAAGACCTTGCCGTGATATTTCTGGGAAACGGATTTGATCAGATCAACGACCGTGATTTTTTCAGTGAAGCCGATATCGATCTGATCAATGCAAGATTTGCAGATAAGATCGAATACCTCAAGCCCGATGTCCGAGAGAATACACAGGCAGTGTACAATAATAAGGATACGGGTGTTACGATCAACGGTGTATCGGAGCATCTGCCTCAGATGCAAAAACTAAACATCATTCACGGACGATTTTTGAGTCAGTCGGATGTGGATTCTCGAAAAGCAATCATGATCGTGGACAAGAATTTTGCCAAAAAGCTATTCGGTAAAACGGATGTCGTCGGGCAAAATGTCAAGGTCTCGATCGAGGGCATCCCGACCTATGTTACCATCTCCGGAGTCTATGAGACCCCCGACTCGATCTTCTCAGGGCTGATCACTTCGGATATTACGACCGCCTATGTTCCTTATACACTCTTTGGTAACAGTTTGGACTATATGGGTTCTCTCGTATTCAAGATTAAGGAAGAGCACTCAAAAAATGGTGTCCAAGTCGCAAAGGAAGTGGCTCACTTTATCGAAAAAGCCAAGGGCATCAAGCTGGACTCTTATACGGTGCAAACTGTGGAAGATCAGGAAAAACAGGTCAACAAGATCCTCGGCATCATCTCGCTCGTGATCTCCGCGATCGGTGCGATCTCGCTTTTTGTTGCAGGGATCGGGATCATGAATATCATGCTCGTATCGGTCACCGAACGAACACGGGAGATCGGGATCCGAAAGTCGCTCGGGGCAAGACGACGGGATATATTGATGCAATTTCTGATCGAGTCGATGATCGTGTCGGCGATCGGCGGGATATTGGGCGTGGTGATCGGGGTCTTTTTCTCGACGCTGGTGTCGATCTTCCTCAAGATCCCTCATCCCGTAACGCTGTTGTCGGTCGTTACCACGGTCGGCTTCTCCGCCATCGTCGGAATGTTCTTCGGGCTTTATCCGGCAAATAAGGCGGCAAAACTCGACCCGATCGACGCATTACGCTACGAATAATCATACCGAAATAAGAAGAATCCCCTTCTTTTATATAACTTTCTCGAAAACAAAAAATGGACGAAAAACGTCCATTTTTTGTTTGATTTTATATTGATCTTACTGCGGATATCGAAAATAATTTTAGACTGCTCCCCTATGAGATGTTCAAAGAAAATATCACGGACCGATCTGTCAGATCCTGATGTTTCCCTATCGCCACATCTTCTTTCGTTTGGATCAAAGCTCTACATATCCACCGCATTTTTAGCGATCTCGACCACGATCTCGGATGCTTTGCGCATATCTTCGATCGGGATCATCTCAAAACGGCCATGGAAATTATATCCGCCTGTAAAAATATTCGGGCAAGGCAGACCCATATAGGACAGTCTTGAGCCGTCGGTACCGCCTCGGATCGCCTTGATCTTCGGCTCGATGCCGAGGTTTTTCATCGATTTGACCGCAAGATCGATGATCTCCATATGCGGCTCCACTTTTTCTCTCATATTATAATAAGAATCTTTCAGATCCAATGTAACGATATTGCCGTATTTTTTGTTCAGATATTCCACCGCATCGCACATCAGCTGTTTTTTGATCTCAAACTTTTCACGGTCATGGTCTCTGATGATAAATTCCATCGTTGTAAAATCGATCGTGCCGTTCATCTCGTTGAGCATGATAAAGCCTTCGTATTGCTCCGTATATTCGGGCTTCTGCTCTCTCGGGAGCATCTGCTCCAGTTCCATACCGACCGACATCGAATTGATCATGATGTTTTTTGCTGTTCCCGGGTGGACGCTCTTGCCCTGGATCTTGACGACTGCGGATGCCGCATTGAAGTTTTCATACTCCAGCTCCCCGATCTCGCCCCCATCGATCGTATAGGCAAAGTCCGCGCCGAAGGATGCCACATCAAAATGATCCGCTCCTCTACCGATCTCCTCATCCGGTGTAAAGCCGATCATGATCTTGCCGTGCTCGATCTCCGGATGTTTTGTCAGAAATTCCACTGCATTCATGATCGCTGCGATCCCTGCTTTGTTGTCCGCTCCGAGCAGGGTCGTTCCGTCCGTTGTGATAATGGTCTTGCCGACCAAGTTTTTAAGGATCGGAAATTCTTTCTCCGTGATCGAAAATTCATCATTCAGGCGAATATCGCCGCCATGATAGTTGACGATCTGAGGATTTTTGCACTCTCCGTTAAGTGCCGGGCTCGTGTCCATATGAGCGATAAATCCGATCGTCGGCACGTTCTTTTGTGTATTTTTTTCCAAGGTCCCATAGACATAGCCTTTATCCGACATCACCGCCTTCAGACCGATCTCCTCCAGCTCCGCTTTGAGTTTTTTTGCCAGCTCCAGCTGTTTCATCGAGCTTGGCACGGTATCGCTTTTGGGATCGGACATCGTGTCCATTGCGATGTAACTCTTAAATCTTTCCACCAGTTTTTCCATATAGCCTCCTTATTCGATCTCCTATCGGAGAAAATCAACCTAATCTTAATTCATTACCTGCTCTTTCAAAATCATTATATCACTAAATAAAGGATTTGTGTATTTTTTTGAAAGCCTCCGATGCTTCTCTCTCAAAACGATCTGCAATCTCGCTGCCAAAAATCTTTATTCAAACAAAGCCCTTCCCGATCGATCGACCACGCCTTCTCCAAAGATCATTCAGGGCATCTTCGACATTTTATGATCCTTGCCCTCAGGAGATAGTGTAAAATAGTTGTGGGGGTTTTTAAAAAGAAATAGAGATTAGCTCCA
>JAUNKR010000039.1 GCA_030532705.1 Peptostreptococcaceae bacterium | reverse complement strand
CGTTGAGGTTATCTCTGTGAAGCATTTTCTCCAGTAAGTTTTCTACACCGTCTTTCTTTCCGTTTTGAAAAGATCCTTCAGATCGTTTCCAACACTCTCCTAACAAATTTCGATCCTTTTGAACTTTATTTATATCTTTCATTGTATTTTGATCTCAAATTTCAGATTTTTTACACCATTACAAACCGTTGTATTTTCAATCCATACACAGATTTTCGCAAAGCGCTGATTTAAATTTTTTGTTTTAATTCCTACTGATCGGGTATACTATAAATAAGCAAGTAGAAAATTTCTTTTGAATCAAATCATTTCCAGAGACCACTTTCTATTATGATAAGAGACCCTTATCTTTGTTGGTGGTATTTTTTTACCCAAAAACAGGATGCGTATCCTTAATGAAGAATTTCTGCGGCATAAAGAGTATGTTTTTAAGCAAGATCTTTCTTGTTTGTAAAGAGGAGATTATGAAACTAAGAAAAAAAATATTGTTCTCGATCGGAATATTCCTACTGGTGATCTTCCTATATGAAGTCGTCAATAAATATCAATATATCGCTCACCTCTCATGGCAACTACCATCGATCGGACAACTGAGCAAGTTTATTCCATTCTTTTATTTCTATGGCGGGATCGCTCTCATTATGGGACTTATCCTCTACGCACTGTACTTCTGGTTCTATCTCGAGCATTTTGACCTCTTGATGATACGAGAAGACAAAAAAGGGAAGCTTCAGCTCAAAAGCTCCGCGATCGAAAGCTATGTTCAGCATATCATTGCGGAAAACCGCTGGCTGGATAATGCAAAAGTCAAGACCCGCATCAAAGCGGACACCATCTATGTCGATATCATCGGCGATCTGAGACGCACTTCAGGGATCACCGAAAGATCAGATCTTCTGGTTCAAAAGATCGAAGCCGATCTAAAAACCTTTTTAGGTATCAACAAGGAGATCTCTACCGAGATCACTTTTCAAGATACAGCTAACCAAAAAACGGACTCCGCCCCAACATCAAGGCGAGTACAGTAATTTTTAGTATGAAGTAATTTTTAGGAGGAATGCAATGGAAAATAAAAATAAAACACCAAAAGTAGAAACAACTGTTGAAACGATCGATCAGGCTGCGATCAGAGGGCAACTTTCCTATGACGATCGCGTGATCCAAAAGATCATCGGCATCGCTTTGGAAAAAGTGGACGGGCTGCTATCCGTAAACGGCGGATTGTTCTCCAACATCGCAAAAAAACTTGTCAATACGGATAATCCGACACAGGGTATCAATGTGGAGGTCGGGACAAAAGAAGTCGCTGTTGACCTGGACATCATCACAGAGTACGGAAAAGATATCACAGCGATCTACGATCAGATCAAAAATATCGTCTCATCCGAGATCCGAAATATGACACATCTGGAAGTGATCGAAGTCAATGTCAATGTCTCCGATGTCAAAACAAGAGAGCAACATGAAAAAGATTCCGTGACCGTTCAGGATAATCTGGCACAGGTCGCTGAATCGACAGGAAATTTTGCTTCCGAGTCGGCATCGCGTGTTTCAAACGCTATCAATAAAGGTAACGAAAAAATAAAGGAGCAGATCGAATCTCGCGTAGAGTGATCTGACCCCGATGGAACAAATTGATTTTAATTATTAGAAAAAAGGAGTTTACTATGGGTTTTATATGGTCTTTGATCGTTGGTGCTATCATCGGTGCGATCGCAGGAGCTATTACAAATAAAGGAAAAGCGATGGGGACCATCGCAAATATCGTGGCAGGTCTGGTAGGATCGTCCATCGGACAATCCCTGTTCGGTACTTGGGGACCATCTCTGGCGGGAATGGCATTGATCCCATCGATACTGGGTGCTGTGATTCTCGTACTGGTCGTATCCTTGATCTTTTCAAAAAAGAAATAAAATCGTAACAGGCTACGGTTTGAAAGGTCGGGTCGGAAGATCGCCCGACCTTTTTATATACAAAAAGAGCGGTTACAGAATAAGATATTTGTTCTGCAACCGCTCTTTCTTTTTGTCCGATCCGATCGATCTTTTGATGCCTCGATCAAAAGATCCTGAAATCGATGAGAATACTTTGGGGAATGACCGAAGAAACCGATGTTCTAAACAAAAAATACGATTACAAGAAGATCACTTCTTTTTATCGATGCTTCGTCTGCCATGGCGAATGATCCACTGAAGCGCATCGCTCTGCTCTCCCCTTTCCCATTCCTCAACGATCTTTGCCGCAAGAGAAGGATCATGTTTGAAAAGATCGTTCAGATTGTTCCCGACACTCTTTTGGACAAATTTGGATCGATCGTGACGAAGATTGGAAAGGATCTCCTTAAAACGATCAAAATCTTGGATCCCTGCCGTTGTTTTGTTTGCCCAAGGCAAAGCGATCCTCAGTCCTTCCGACGATAATCGGCGCACATGCACATTTTCATCCAAGCTCCACTTTAGCATCACATGCATCGTTTCCTCATTGAATTCCATCAAAAGAGGTCTGATCGCAAACTCTCCGGTATGTCGCTTTGTAAACTCCTTCAAAAAAGCATACGTCTCTTTCGGCATCTTACAAGCATGTCTCGCCACATATCGACTGATCGGCCAAAGCCACCAGCCTTCTGTGAACATCCCTGTTTCCTGCTTCAGTTCCTCTCCCCAGATCGCCCGAAAAACATCCAGATTGGCGATCGGATCATCCCCCAAAAATATCTCCAGTGCATCCGCATACAGATCCTGACGAGCCAAAAAAGCCTCCTCCCCCAGATGCTCCTTCATATGCTTCACAAAGCCTTTTTGATCAAAAGAAGAACTCACCGAACCAAACTTCTCTGCCATCATTTCAGCATAAGACAGATCATAATACTCCACCAACTTTTTAGCCATAAAACCTCCAAAATAAATTTCCCGATCGATGATCAAAACGATCCTGTGCATAAACGAAGCAAAAATCTTAACGAGCAAATTCACAAAATTTCAGCACGATCCGCACGATACAGATCGTCTCCCGATGAATGATCTTCTCAAGAGCTTGTCCCATAGATTACCGACCCGAATGAATTTTGGGTCGCTTTACCCAAAAATCTCAATGCGTGAGCCTCTACTATCGGAATGCTCCGGCATTCCTGCCTCTTCCCTCGACCCTCCTAAGCAAGCGAGGGTCCTCTGGCTGAGTATCTGCACTATTATAAATACAAAATCACATCATCAGCCCATCATGACCCGAGACTGCGTTTCGTACATCTCATAATACTTGCCTTTTCGAGCGATCAGTTCCTCATGATCGCCCTGCTCGATCACCTTGCCTTTTTCCAACAGATAGATCTTGTCCGCATTTTTGATCGTCGAGAGCCGATGCGCGATCACAAAGGTCGTTCGCCCACGCATCAGTACATCCATCGCTTGCTGGATGATCTGCTCCGTTTCAGAATCCACCGAGCTGGTCGCTTCATCCAAGATCAAAATACGAGGATCCTGCGCCAGCGCTCTGGCAAAAGAGATCAGCTGTCGTTGTCCGGATGAAAGGGTCGCTCCCCTTTCCACGACTTTCTCATCGATGCCATTGGTCAGATTGCGGATGACTACATCGCCACCCACCATCTCAAGCGCCTTCTCCGCAGCTTCTCGGGAGATCTCCGGCTTATTGAGCGTGATATTGCTCAGCACCGTTCCTGTAAAAAGATACGGTTCCTGTAGCACGATCCCCATCTGGTCGCGGATCGCCTGATCCGGAAGCTCCGACAATGCCATCTGATCGACCAGGATCTCGCCCTGCTGCGGCTCATAAAATTTCAGCAATAAATTCATGATCGAACTCTTGCCCGATCCCGTATGCCCGACCAATGCGATCGTCTGACCTTTTTCCGCCTTGATATTTATATTTTTCAGCACATATTCATCATCCTTGTACGCAAAACTCACATCCCGAAATTCCACATTCCCGTGGATATCCTTCAATCGCTCGCTGCTGACCTCCTTGCCCGCCTTGTCGATCATCTCAAACACATGAGAAGACGCGACGCCCGATTTGGACATCTCATTCATCTCCTCCATGATGCTGTGGATCTGGTCAAAAAGAACCATGATATAATCCACATAGACATAGAGCATCCCCACACTCGTGATCATGTCATTTTTGACCACTTTGTTGCCGAAATAGAAGATAAAAAGTACAAAGACCAAGCTCTTGATCGTTCTCGTTATATTATACGAAGTCGCCGAGTTGAGCTTGAGCATCTTGATCCGCTCGTTATATTGCTCCTGATTTGCCCGATCAAATTCATTGCGTACCTTTTCCTGACTGTTGAAGGCTTGGATGATGCTGATCCCTTGCACCACCTCATTCAGCGTTCCGTTCAGCTCACTGATCTTCGTGCGGATCACATGATTGAATCGTCGGGAAAGATGCTGGTAAAAAGCAAGGATCCCATAGATCGTCGGGATCAACAGCAAAAACCATGCTGCAAGTCCCGGCTGGATCGCGAACAACACCGCATAGATCCCGATGATATACAAAAGACTCGTCACGATCTTGCCGATCACACGAACATAAAGTCCCTGCACCGCCTCCGTATCATTCGTGATCTTCGATACGATGCTCCCTGCCGGCATATTGTCAAAAAAGGAAATGTGGATGCGCTGAAGATTTTTGTAGATCTGCATCCTCATGCGTTGCACGATCCGCATCGCCATGATCTGTAATTGCAAACTGCTTCCGTATTTGAAGATCACACCGGCAAAATTCGCCAACAGATACAGTCCGATCAATCGAAGGATCGCCGCCTGGTCGATGACCGACCGCTTGAGCTCCTCGTCAAAAATCTTCCGCACAGCAAAAGGAGCGAGCAATTCAAAACCTGCCGCAGCGAAGAGCAACAGGATTCCCAGCGAAAGATTTTTGGGAAAGCCGAGCGCATAATCCATCAAACGTCGAATATCCTGCTTTGCGATCTTTTGCTGATCATTGTTTGTATTATTCGTCATCGCCTGCCTCCTCCATCTGCTGTGTTTTATATTGTTCCTCATACCATCCGCCCAGCGCCATCAGCTCCTCATGCGTTCCGCGCTCGCTGATCGCACCGTCCTCCAGCACGATGATCTCATCCGCATGCGAAACGGCGGAAAGTCGATGTGTCACGATCCAGGTCGTCTTGCCATTTCGGTTCGCCCGGATATTATCGATGATCCTCGCTTCCGTTCTGGAATCGACCGCCGACAACGAATCGTCCATCAGCAATACTTCCGGATCCTTGATCAATGCACGGGCGATCGAGATCCTTTGCTTTTGACCTCCCGAGATCGCGACCCCTCGTTCTCCGACGAGCGTCTCAAGCCCCTCCGAAAACTGTGCCACATCCCGCGTCAGATCCGACAGACGAATGATCTCGCGAAGCTCCTCCTCATCCGCATCCTCTTTGCCCATCAAAATATTCTCCCGAATACTTTTGGAAAACAGCACATTATCCTGCGACACATAGCCGACCCGCTCCATCAGACTGGAACGCTCGATCATAGCGATCGGCTCGCCCGAAAGCAGAAGCTCCCCTTCTCCGATCGGATACTCCTTCAGAAGCTGTTTGACCAAGGTCGATTTTCCGCTTCCCGTCTTCCCGACGATCCCGATCGTCTGCCCCCGCTTCGTCATCAGATCGATATTTCTAAGATTTGGCGCGGTCGAGGTCGGATATTGAAAACTGTAATTTTCAAAACGAATGCTTTCGATCTTTCCATCCAGAGCGACCGTCCCCTTTTCATGCTCATTGTCCTTCGCCCGAAGGACTTCATAGATCCGTCCGATCGAAGTCGCTCCACGTTGCGCCACATTCATAAACTCGCCAAGCGCAAACATCGGCCAGATCAAATTGTACAGATACATATTAAACGAGATCAGCTGTCCCAACGTGATCTCACCGCCAACGACCATCCCTGTTCCGTAAACGATCGCGATCGCATAGCTGAGCGAGGTGAAGATCTTCGTCGCAGGCCAAAAAGAAGCCGATACCATCTCCGTCTTGAGCGACTTTTTGAACAGCTTTTCCGTCGTTTCTTCAAAATGCTCGACACTTTGGTCTTCCAAAACATAGGACCGCACGACGCGGATCCCGTTCACCTGCTCCAGCACCTCATCATTCATCGCGCTGAACGCCTCCTGTTGCTCTGTGAACAGACGATGGATGTACTTGCCGATATAATTCGTTACCACCATCAGGATCGGCAGAGGCAAAATACTCACGATCGTCAATTTCCACGAGATCAAAAAGCCCATCGCCAGCAGATGCACGCCCAGATATCCGATCCCATCGCTCAAAGTGAATATCCCAAAGCCCATAAATTCATTGACCGCCGTGATATCACTCGTCGCCCTCGCCATCAGATCTCCCGATGTAAAACGTTCAAAAAAGGTACGCGGCATCCGGAGGATCTTGTTCATCATCCGACCGCGCAAAGTACGATCGACCAAAACGGCATTTTGAAAGATCATATACGACCAAAAATAGCTGAGACTGTAATCCGATACGATCACCAACAGCATCGCCCCCAAAAAAAGCGACAATCTTTCTGCGGTGATCTCCCCTTGTGCGACCTCATCCAATGCCCATCCGATGAGCATCGGGAGCACGACCGACACCGCATTTGCGATCTGCAAACAGAGGATCCCGATCACATAATGCTTCGTCCGCTCCTTAAAAAACCAATTTAACTTTTTTATCTCACTCCACATAAACGCCTGCCCTTCCTAATGACTCCTCAGCAAGTCCTTTTAAGATACGAAGATCGCCATTCTTATCCGGCGATCCTTCCTTTCGATATCCATTTCTCCATCCGACAAGATCCTTCCATCCCTGGAAATTCGTCCAAAAAGATCGTACCGTTTTATCGGTATCCTCCATTATATCAGATTGTTTGTCTGATTACCATTCCCAAAATAGCGCTTTTTGTAAAACGGAGCCAAGCTTCTCAAAAATTTTATCTCAAGCCGTTCAGAAACCTATCCTTTGTTTGATTCGCAGGCTGCCTTCCGAAGCCTCCTTCTACTCAAAAACTTCTACAAAATAAAAAAGCAGCCGAACGCACCGACTGCTCTATAAAAAATATCCCTTATGCAAAACTATCACGACCCTCGCTTCATCGCCCCCATAACAAAATCCCCAATTTTGATCATTCTCGATGTAGCGATCATAAGTGCTCTTTTTAGCTATTCCTATTGGTCTCGCCTTATGTATAGATATCCGTTGTCATTGCCAAGATCCAAAGTAAGATAAAACCGATCCCCCATTCGATTTTATCTTATCCCGGATCGTTGAGAAAGGAGAACACCGATCTTTCGACCATCTCGTGCTCTCACACAATAGCTTTTGCTTACATTTATTATAGCAAAACTTTTATCTTTCGTATATGGTCCAAAAGGACCATTTTTTGATCCCGATTTTAAGGATATGGAAACAGATTTATATAAATTAAGCTCTGTTTTATTACGTCTTATGAGTTGAGCGACAACTTTGAATGCGATCAGAAAGCACTTGAAGTGCTGATTTTCCGGTGAATGTATTGAGTGATCGACCGATCTTCATCACGAGCGCCGTCACTTTTTCCGACAACAGCTTCAATCCGAAGCCTCGGCGCAGGACCATCCTCCCTCTGATCGATGATGAAATGCAAAAAGGACAGCCGATCGACTGTCCTTCCTTCAGGATCATGAGCGATTACATGATCGTTCCCATGATACCTGTGATATCCTGCTCATTGGTCACAGCCGCTTCGATCGCGAATTTGAGTCCTTCCGCAATCATATCCAGCGACATGCTCGGCGTTCCGTCCGGTTTGCCGACCACCTGCTCCGGAATAAAAGGCACATGGATAAATCCGCCTCTTGTCTTCGGATACTTTTTGTTCAACAGATAAAGCAGCGAATACATGATATCGTTGCAAACAAAAGTTCCCGCCGTATAAGAAATATTTGCCGGGATCTTGTTCTTGCGCATATTCATCACCATCGCCTTCACCGGAATACTTGCGAAATATGCGTTTTCACCGTCTTCTTTGATCTTGCTGTCCGTCGGTTGATTGCCTTCATTGTCCGCGATCCTTGCCTCCGCAAAATTGATCGCCACCTTCTCGACCGCCATGATCGAGCGACCGCCCGCCTGACCGACACAGATCACGATATCCGGCTGATGCTCATCCACCGCCTTCTCAAGAACCTCACCGCTCTTTCTAAAAACCGTCGGCACTTCCAGCTTTACGATCTTTGCCCCTGCGATCTCATTTGGAAGCTTCTTGACCGCCTCCAATGCCGGATTGATACTCTCTCCACCAAATGGATCAAAACCCGTTACTAATACTTTCATCTTATTTTCCTTTCCTACTAACAGCGTGGAGTGTGGCAAGTGGAGTGTTTTGATCATGCCTGTCAAAAGGGGATCCCATTCTTTGCAAAAGCTCACATGCGATCCGCTCCGGCGACATTCCACGATATCACTTCACTCTCCACAACACCCTTAATAAATGATCGGCGTAGGCACGATAATGCGCCCTTGTTCCATGATCTTGCGATTGTCGGCATAGATATCCGGATCGAAGCTGACGATATCAAAATGTCCGCTCGCTTCCTGCACTCCGCCGAGCGCAAGATTTCGCCCAAATCCGATATGGAAGGTCCCATAGGCAGATTCGTCCTCGATATAGCAATTCCCTAAGCATCGGGATAATGAATTCAATCCGATGCCAAGCTCCGCCCCGATATACATCCTCGGGTCACCAAAGCTTTCAAAATAGTTTTTGAGACGCTTTCCATCCGCATTGTCTTCAATAAAGGTGACCTTTCCATCGGTAAATTCGATCCGTACATTTTGATGCAGCTTTCCCAGATAGCCGAAAGAGCCGTCCACGATCATCGTGCCCTGAGTCTTGGTTTCTTCGATCGGAATGTAGACCTCGATGCTTGCAGAGGAATATCCTTTGCCGTCCTTGACAACGCCGTTGAAAAATCCGGCTTCTCGCCCCTGTTTCCCGAAAGTCAGTCTGGTCCCGCTTCGTGTTTCGACACGGATCGTATTCGAATCGTTCAGATAACTCATGATGATCTTGGACATCAACTTGCTCTTTTTCGTGTCCATCGTCATAAAATCATAAGCGAGCATCGATACTTTATCATTCGTATGAAGCGGAAGCGAAAGATATTTGCTTCCTCGCGCGATCGCACGTTTTGCCGCCAATGTGGTCACGAGCGAATAATCCGTCGCGCCGATGATCGCTTTGTACCCGTCAAAGATGGTCTCATTTTCATCAAAAAACATCCCGACCTTGATCCCTTTTTTCTCGACGATCATCAGATCCACCGAAGCATGTCGTTTTTGTGCGTAGCGCCGGAGCACTTCCGCCTCCTTCGCATGATCATCGCTTGTGACGATCAGAAGTTTCTCCCAGGGTTTGAGACGAAGCCAGTCATTGATGACGATCCTGGCGCCTCGATTGATCCTTTGTACCATCTCCAGTGTTTCCTGACTGTTTTTTTCTCCCGTCATCTCGCCTCTATTCTCAATGCCTTCCGTCTATCCATTTGAAACTCAGCTTATGAGCTTCACCTTTATTTTCAAGAAGGCTTTATTTAGAATAGGAGAAGGCTCTCGCACTTCTCCCGTCCTTTTTATTTGAACATTAACATATAACCGATCTGGAAAGCCAGAATGATCACAGCCGGGACCACCTGATTTTTGATAACACCGAAACGGTCTTTCATATCGAGCATCGCAACCGGTACGATGTTGAAGTTCGCCGCCATCGGTGTACAAAGTGTTCCGCAATATCCGCAAGTCAGCGCCAGCATTCCGATCACCGTCGGATCAGCACCGTAAGCCAATACGAACGGCGCTCCGATCCCAACCGTCATTACGGTGATCGCTGCAAAAGCATTTCCCATGATCATCGTAAACAATGGCATCGAGATCGCAAACACGATGATCCCGATCGTTACATTTCCTTCCGGAATGATATTTCCGATAATGGATGCGATGACATCGCCCACGCCTGCCGCAGTAAAGATCGCCCCAAGGCTTGCAAGAAGCATCGGCAATGTACTGAGCGGTCCGACAACGGTCAGAAGTCGCTCCGCATCATTGAGGAATACCTTCGGTGTGTTTTCTTTGGAGAACAGCATCAGCAAAATGATCGCAAGCAGTACCCCGAAGCCTACGCCGACCAATGCGCCAAGCTTTGTAAATACTGCAAAACTGATCGCGGAGACCCCGATCGCAAGAGACGGTACGAATACCTTCATTCCATTTCTTTGGAAAGCCGCTCTCGTTTGCTCCGGTGTCGGTGCATGAACTTTTCCGATCTTCACTTTCTTAAGCATTGCCGGGATCGTCATGATAAGCACGATCACCCCGTTTACAATGTCCGGGAAAGCACGTCCGAAGGCGATCACGACCCCCATCGAACACCAAAATACCGCGGTTCCCACCGGGGACGGATTTTCTTTATCTCTAAGATTTTTGATCCCGGTATAGATCGATACGAGTCCGATCACGATGAACAGGATCTCGAGCAGCTTTTTAGCCAATGTTACTTCTTCGCTTGTAAAATATGCTATCATAGTCCCCTCCTATTTATTGTAGTATTGCTTTCGCAACTTGTTGTCTTTGATGATATAATACACGACCCCGACGAGTACCGCAAAGATCGCTACCGGAAGCTCGACCTTCGCCAAGTCGATCAGCTCGACCTGATAACCGAGATCTTTGAGCGTTGATTGAACGAGCAATGCGCCCGAACCGCCCACAAAGAGTACTTGACAGAAGAACCAAGCGATATTTTCCATTCCGGATGCCATCCCCTTGATCTTCTCAACATGTTCTTCATTTGCTGTCCCGGTATCTTTTTCCGCAGCACCGATCGCCATCGGCATGATGACCGGTCTAACAAATCCTGCAACACCACCAAATCCTACGTTGAATGCCCCAAAGAATCCTCGCATGATCCCATAGACACCGATCAACTTACCTGCTGTTGCGCCTTTGGTCTTGGAGATCAGATTTGCAGCCGCCTCTTTCAGACCGTTACGCTCCAATGTACCCGTTACAAGCATGATGAGGATGAAGATCGACATCGCGCGGTTTGCAACAAAGCTTTTGCCCAGCGTCTCAAGCATTCCTACCGGCCCGATCCCTCCGACCAATGCCGTCACGACCATTGCCGCCACGATGATCAGGATCGAGTCGAGTTTGAGCGCAAATCCGATAATAACTATCAGGATCCCTAAAAGTTTCAAGTATTCCATATGATACCTCCCAAAAAAATTTTATTTTAAGCAAATCCCTTGCGATCCAAAGGATGCCGCTTAACAAGATCAGATCCCCCATGTTCAAAAACCAAGCATGCTCCGAAAAGCTCCGCTTACCATCCCTTATCATTTGCGAATGCAGAACGGGCGCTCACGACGAAGCGTCGCCTGCCACGGATCAAGTCCGTAAGACTGTTTGATCACATGTTCCGCATCAAGCAACATATCGATCGTCGCCAGGTTGTGCAAAAGATGCGCCCTGCTGCACAGCTTCAAATAATTGCCATGCGCCGTCTCATCCGCCACCTCCGAAGTGTAGCCGATCGAAGTGATCCACGGAAAGCGGATCGACATATATTTATGCATCGGATCATATCGAAATCCGATCCAATAATTGATCATATTTTTATAGTAATCTGCCGGATACTGTTTCGGCATCCAGCGATGTGCGTAGCTTTCAAACTGCCACATCCATTCTTTGTTCAACCGAGTGATCTCTTCATCCGCTCCGATGGCATCCGCAATAACATCCTCCATTCGCTGATTCAGCGGAATATTCTGCGCGTAGCGCGGGTCGTCGATCGTCCAAAAATAACCATAAAGTATCGACCTCGGCAGCCAAAATCCTTTATACGCCGGCGCGGTATAGCCTGAAAAAGGTTGTGCCCATTCGTGACTCGGCACTCCATGATCATCGACATAGACATCCGGCAAAATGCGTTTCCACAATCTTGTCTGAGCCAAGGCTTCGGTGCTGATCGTCTCCGGATCGAAGAGATCGCGTGCAAACTCCCGCCCGACCGCATTGAACCTCGCCGTGTGAAGGATCCAATTCGGATTATCCTGCTGTAAGCTGTAATGGATCGCGGAGCCGTCCACATTTTCCATCGGAATGATCGCCAGCGTCATTTTGTTTGCGAGGTCTTGGTATTTCTTCGATGTCAAAAGCTCACGTAAAAGGATGAACGATGCATTGGTGCCGGAAACTTCATTCGCATGATGTCTCGCATTGATCATCATCGACGGATAAAGACTCAGCCTTTTGGTGCGAGAAACATAGCCCTTCCAAGATGGGAGCAGCTCGATCGCATAGATCTTGCGTCCCTGAAAGGACCTCGCCATCTGATCGACTCGGATCCCTTTCACTCTTTTGAGTTGCTCGATGATCTTTAGATATTCTTCATAGCCGATCAGCTTCCCTTCCATCAGATCGACGTCCATGATATCGATCGCAGGTAAGATCTCCTTTGAACTCGACCCCAAGATCACAAAACATTGATCCGCCGTACGAAGCTCGACCTTTGAATAATCACCGAATCCTTCGACGATCTGTTTTTCTACCAGCTCGGCATAAGCTCTCACATGATCGACATCCACATTCTTCACACGGATCGACAAAGTGAGCCCTTCGTCCCAAGACAATTCCTCGACATAACATAGCGCCTCGGTCTGAGGTTTTTCAAAATACATCCTTGAAGAACTGTCCGGACCCTCGACAAAAGGAGCATCCGAAATATGATCCCAAAGCTCAAATCGGATCACAGGTGCACCTTCGCATTTACGAATGATCGGCAAGATCAGTGCCGGTGCGTCGATCACGACATTTTGATCGATCCCGAAACATTTGAGATATTCGATCGTCGTAAAGTAGAGATCCTCATGCAAACTGTCCAGCGATGAGATCAGATCTTCCCGCTCCCCGATGCGCTCATTGGGCTCCGACAGCTCGATGATCATACGCATCTCCGCAAGAAATGGCTGATCCTTCGGATCGATCTTGCCGCCATATTTTTCCAGCAGATAATTCTTTAGCTTCGGAAGCATCTCGGATTGAAAAAGATCCCACACCTTCTCCACATCGCTTCGGATCCTGCTTTCAAACTCGATCTTTTCTTCTCCGCGTAAGATCTTTGCTCGCAGATAGCCGGTCGGAGGATGTACGAGCCCCATCTGAGAATATTCCTCAAGATACAGTCTTTCATCGGTCGCAAGATCATATTCCGCTACAAGATCCGCTCCCCCGATACATTCGATCCGATAGTCATGGGCAAAATCGGCATCCAGCTGAACAAATTCGATCTTCTCCCGATCCAGAGCCAGCTCCTTGATCAAAATATCCGCGACAGGATATAGCTCCTGCAAACTTCGGATCGGAAGATCCAGCCACTTGCCGAGCTTATTCGCATCCGCTCCATAGGTCGGGATCGCACCGTCTTCCTCCTGAAAAGTCGTGACCCCCTTTGGCAAAAAAGGCTTAAAGCCGATCCTTATTTTATCTACCGCATTCTCGGTTTTGCCAAATTCTTTTATAGCCGCCTTGAGCTGTGGCAAGATCACATCCACGATCCAAGAAAAGCCCTGCTTATATGTGCAGATCACCTCGACCTCATGCTCGATCCCATTCTTGTCCAGCTCTCGCTCGACCCTTCTCTTGATCCCTTCTCTTTCCTTGAGATCCTCACTGACGGCGATCTGCAAAAACAGCTTATCCCCTCTTTTTAGCTTCGGATACAGCTTCTCCAGCTCCCGATCAAGCTCCTCCACTTCCCAGATCGGCTCATACTGCTTCGCATATTTCAGCACTTTCTCCCGATGAGAATGAAGCTCAAACTGAGGATACCGCTTTTCGATCGACGAAAGATCCCGATCCGTCGTTGACAAAAATGCTCGGATCTTACCGTCATTGGAGATCCCAAACTCCTTTCCCTTTGCGATCAGATCGGATAGTTGCCCCTCCAGATCCTTGTTCTCCAAACTTCGTACCATCCGGTACAGCCTGTGTACCAGACTCATCCCCTCGTCTGCCAAAGGAAAAATATTACAGATCGCCGAACTGAGATCGATCAGTTCCTGTCCCTTGCCGGTAAGAACAAAATGTTTGGGCGCTTGCTTCACCCCGAGCATCTTCTGCTCGAACCCGTCCAAACGCAATGCACATCGTTCCCCTTCTTCAAAAGAGATCCGGTTGTCTTGATGGTCATCGCTCGCTACCAAAGAGCCTTCAAAAGCGGTCGTTTCCATCCCGAGCCGAAAAGCAAGATCACAGATCGCGACCATCATTTCGGCAGATGCGCTGTCCGGCAATATAAATTTCAGATCGATCCGATCCGGCAAAAAGTCGTTATCCCGATCGACCAGCACATCGCCTCTTTCCAAAAGAGACTCTACACCGATCGCCTGTCCTTCGATACATCGATCGACAAGATCATCCGGTGCGATACTTGGCACAAAATCATGAGAGAAGCTGCTTCGGACTTGCGGACGATATTTTTCAAGATCCGCTCGACTCAGCGGGATCTCAAGATCGCCATCGATCGACGCGACAGGAAAAACTGCACTTACCGAGTGAAATCCCAGCCAAAAAGCAAAATCCACCGCCATCGCCATCCGATCTTTTGTCAGACCTTCTGAAATACGGATCTTCTGCTCAAATACCATCATCACCGCCTCCTCTCAGCATCGGACGATCCCGAATGCATCGTGTACAAAGAACAAACTCACAGCCCTTTCCCTTGAGGAAATTTCCCAAACGAACGCAAAACTTTTCCATCCCATCCAAACTACGCCCCTACCGACGTTCACATAGACCCCGAAGATCCGAGGATTCACATATCGATACCAAACTCAGATCCTATAGAAAACTATCTGCCCCATCCGAAAAATCCCGTTGATCGAAAAGTAATGCGTCTTACAAAGTTTATTGATTCTATTTTATCACAACTTTATGCTTTCACACAAAAGTTTCTGTACTAAAAACTTAAAAATAAAATATGTATTTATTATCGTAAATATATTTTAGTATTTAGAAAATTCATCCTCTGCATATCTCACCCCCCATATCCGATCGCCCCTTCGAAAAAGAATGCTTGGCAAAATAGCACAAAAAATCACCGCCTTTTGAGCGATGATCTTTTGATTTAAGAAATGATATTTTGTCTATCTTGAGCTGGTCTTGCTCAGTCCTTACGGATCCTTGCGATCATCCGATCGATCTCCTAATCTCGTCTTTTGCTGAATTCACGAACGATCATCAGAAGCAATCCCGCGATCATCAGTCTGCCGATCGGAAGTTGTACTCCGGCTCCTGTCTTTGGCGAAGATCCGATCTTTTCGATCGAATTTTTATTTTGCTCCGCTCCCGCTACAAGAGAGGTTTTTGCATTTTCTTCTGCTTCTTTAGTATCGGAAGCTCGTTCATTCTTCAGCGCCTGCTCTTTCTTTTCCGCCATCTCTTTGTCTTTACCGGACAATGGTGTGCTTGGGTCAAAGATGTCAAACTCCGGAGGATTTGGCCTTACCGGACTGCTTGGAATCTCCGAACCTCCTCCCGATCCACCGGATACGACCGGCGGCTGACTTGGCTGTGTCGGCTGCTCCGGTTGGCTTGTTGGCGGCTGGGTCGTCGGTTTTGGCTCAACATAGGTGTTTGTGATCATAAATTCATTTTCAGCCGTTTCTTCGATGGTTGCTTCATAGTTTTCCGGTTTGTCCGCTTCAATGATGCTGTATTTTATCTCCTGTCCTTTTTTATCCACTGTCGGAAGGTTTTCCCATCGAACGCTTTGATCCCCTTGGATCTTTTCCTCCAGGATCTTGCCCCACTGATTTTTTGCAATTTCGCCATTTTTCATCAGTCGAAGAGTGGTTTGATGATCGCCGACTGCTCCGCCGACCCATTTTTTTGTCGCCGAAACAGTTACTGTCTCCGCCTCATTCTCAAAGGTCAAGAAATTTGATGTTGCCGCATTGATCGTGATCGACTTGATCTCTTCCGAAAGTTTATAGCCTGTTGGCGCTTTGGTTTCTTTTATCCAATACTTCACTTTGGCCGAGAGTTTGTCGACGATGACTGTCCCGGTTTCGTCCGTAACAAAAGGCGTACCGAATACTTCTTCTGTCAGCTTGGCATCTTTATAGATCCTAAACTCCGCGCCGGATAACAGGTTACCGTCCTTGTCGGACTTTTGGATCATCAGCTTTCCTTTCATATCGGACTGGATCTGTGCATTTCCTACCGCAAATGCATATCTTGTGATCTTATGCCCCTGAAAACGAGTAGGAAAATCATCTCTGGATACTTCTTCACCTGTCGTCGCATAGCGATGTACGATAAGGGAGTATGGCTGAATGATCTCTCCATCGGAATAAAGGATCGCTTCGTTGAGAATGGTCATCCCGTCATTATGATGATTGGTGCGATACTCTAAATAATAGGAGTCCGTCCCGACATTTGGGATATAGACCTTAAAAGAAGTGTGACTCTCATTGAAAAACAGATTGTCTCCTTCGATCAGAGGGATCTCTCTTTGATTGAAAAGTACCACTCCCGTTCCGTCACCGAATACCTTATCTCCAAAATCACCTTGGTATAGCTTGAAGGTCTCCGGTAAAAATTGTACGATCCGTCCTCTTGGAGAAAGCGTATCTTCCACCACTACATCCCCGAGTTCTCTTTTCATACGATTGATCCGGATATTGTAATTCATTTTTGGTTCTGTTTTATCTGAAAAACCATTTTTATATATCGCTTCATCGTAAATATAGGACCATTTTACACTTGATATGCCAAAGCTCACCGTATTGGTATCGATCGGCTTTTCTCCCGGCGTCGATCCGTCCAATGTCAAGGTAAAAGCTTTTTTTGTATTTTCAGGCTGTGCTTTGATCGCTGAGGAGAAAAATACTTCTCCGCGGATATTATCTCGGTTTTCCGCATCTTTTTTGAATACGATCTTTGCGATGCCCCCTCCCGACGCACTTGGCTCAATAATAAAGTCCGCAAGCTCGATCGATTCATCTTGTAGGTCTTTAAGAGTCCTTGTAGATCCTTTCAGAATAAAATCCTCCGGATATCTGATACTGATATGATCTCCTTCTTTGACTTCTCTTCCGGAAAGATCGATCACCACTTTCATGTTGATATTTCCAAAAGTTTCTCTTGTAAGGATCTTGTCCAGCTCTTTGCCGGAATTATCGATAAAGATGACCGATTTGATTCCATCTTGAAGCGGGCTTTGCACCGCTTGAACAACTTCTCCTACAGGCTTTGTCGGATCGACTGTAGGGGCCGCCGGATCGGTCGCTTTCGTAGGATCCGCTGTCGCTTTCGTAGG
>JAUNKR010000038.1 GCA_030532705.1 Peptostreptococcaceae bacterium | reverse complement strand
AACACAAAAACAAAAACAAAGAACCTCTAAAAGAGGTCCTTTGAAACGGAGTAAAAAGTATGATAATAGTTTTTAGTAATTTGCGAATTTAGATCCAAATGCCTTGCATTCTTCAACTGCGCCGGCATCCGGTGTATTTTGTACGATAAGCCCTTCGTTGCCCATCAAGTTTGCGCCGGACTTTTCAGCACGGTCAAACCAGTTACGCATCCACTCGCCATCGCCCCAATCGTATGATCCGAATAGTGCAAGTTTCTTGCCTGCAAGCTTGTTTTCGATTGCTTCGAAGAATGGTTCAAACTCATCCTCTTCAAGAACTTCTGCACCCATTGCAGGGCATCCTAATGCCAATGCGTCGTATGCAAGAGCATCTTCCGGTTTAATCTGAGATACTTCAAAGATCGATACCTCTGCACCGCCGGCTTCCGCTCCGGACTTGATAGCTTCCGCCATCATCTGTGTGTTGCCTGTTTGTGACCAGTAAATTACTGCAATTTTACTCATACGAATTTCCTTTCTTATGCGGTTTTAAATATTTGATCTAAAGACATCCCTTGATCGATCCGGCGACATACATTGTCGCGACAGCGGGTATAACTTTCAAAAAGTTTTTTTGCATGGTCCTCATCGCCATAGACTTTCCAATAACCGCTGATCTTATAATTTTTTCCGTGATTTTCACGAAAGCCGATCACATCCACCAAAGGATAGCCCAAAAATATGCCGATCTCATGAGGGAAATCCGAACCGATCTGCAATCGCATCGCAAGATGCTCTATAACGGCGCTTAGTCCTTCATCTAAAGGATAGCCTTCCTGTTGAAGCATTAAGAGATGTTCTTGCTGATAGATGGTCTCCTCCAGCATCGCTTTTTGGTAAACGAAGATCAATGCACGTGTCTGACAAATACACAACCTTTTTATGTAGATCCCTTTCGGATTGAAATGTTTGTTCAAATGTTCCAAAGCTCCCTCGATATCCGAATATCTTTTACGACATAGCGAAAGAAGATTAGCACATTTGATCCCCGCTAAAGTGGGCGTGCAATGAAATCCAAGAAGGTAATCGAGGTTGTTATTTTGTTTGTACTGATGCATAGGACCTCCGATTTAGTTCTTATATCAAAAAGAGTGTTGGTTAGCTTTTGCTAACAAATATAATTTAACACAGAAAAGTACTTATGTCAATTAGCTAAAGCTAATTATTTTGAAAAATTTTTATGAACATCGATAAGAAGAGCAAAAAAGAGTGTTTTGACGAAGAAATGATCGGCGGAGGGAGAAGGGGATCCGGTGAAAAATGAAGGATCTTTAGGGCAAAAACAGCGCGGAGAAACCGCGCTGTTTTAGAATTTTTTTAAGTTTTGTTTAAGAATGATCGCCAGGATCAGCTCTCATATTTGAAGATCGCTTTTGCGACTTCCATTACTACAAGCGGAACAAATGCCAATCCGATCGCGATGAGGTACAATTTCATCGGAAGATGCTCGATACCGAACGGAATGGACAATGGTGTGAAGAGCACTACCAAGATCATTATGATGGAGATCAATGCCGCTAAATTCAGATTTTTGTTTGTAAAGAATCCGATCTTGAATAGGGAGCGATTGGATCTCATGTTGTATGCCTGTACGATCTGTGTGGATGCCAAAACGATAAATGCCATCGTTTGAGCGGATCGGATCGTGCTGGCATGTGTTTTACCATAATAGTAGCCGATCAATGTAAGGATCGCGAA
The DNA here is from genome assembly GCA_030532705.1 of Peptostreptococcaceae bacterium. GTDB lineage: Bacteria > Bacillota > Clostridia > Peptostreptococcales > Filifactoraceae > JAUNKE01. The sequence continues at coordinate 16,086 of JAUNKR010000038.1, read as the reverse complement.
CATAGCACCTTGGAAGATGATACGGATCGCGAGCCCGTTTGCGAAAAGTCCTTCTTCTTTCGGTTTCGGCTTGTGATCCATCACGCCTTCTTCGACTGCCTCCATACCGAGAGCGATCGCAGGAAGCGCATCGGTCACAAGGTTGATCCATAATAGGTGCATAGAGAGCAATGGAGTCTCTTTCCAAAGGATGATCGCAAGAAGCACGGTCAAGATCTCGCCGGTATTTGTTCCCAGAAGGAAACCGACGACTTTTTTGATATTGGCATAGATGCCTCGGCCTTCTCGAACCGCATCGACGATGGTTGCAAAGTTATCGTCGGTCAATGTCATATCTGCCGCTCCTTTGGCTACATCGGTTCCGGTAATGCCCATTGCACAACCGATATCGGCTGCTTTTAGAGCAGGAGCGTCGTTGACGCCGTCTCCGGTCATCGCGACGATCTGATTTTTATCCTGCCAAGCCTTGACGATCCTGATCTTGTCTTCCGGAGATACCCTTGCGTAAACGCTGATATGCTCGACCTCGCGCGCAAGTTCTTCTTCGCTCATCGCTTGAAGCTGTGTTCCGTTGATGACCTTGTCGCCTTCCCGCAGGATCCCCAGATCCTTGGCGATGGCAGCCGCGGTGACCTGGTGGTCACCGGTGATCATGACCGGTTTGATACCGGCACGTACACAGACTGCAACGGCATCTCTCGCCTCATCACGCGGTGGGTCGATCATTGCGACCAAGCCCATCAAAGTAAGATCTTTTTCCAATTCTTCTGAAGTTGGATTGGATGGAATGTTGTCGATCTCTTTGTATCCGATCGCAAGCACTCGAAGCGCATTGTTTGCCATTTCGGCATTCATCTCACCGGCTTTTTCGACATCCCCTTTGGTGCAACGTTTTGCAAGCACATCGAAAGCACCTTTCACGATCACGACATTCTTTCCGTCGATCTGATTGACGGTACTCATCAACTTTCGATCGGAATCGAAAGGGATCTCCGCCTTACGAGGATATTTTTCGTTGAGTGCATCTTTGTAAAGACCGTTATTTTGTGCTGCGAGTACGATCGCGGTTTCGGTAGGATCCCCGATATGTTGGTGGGTGCCGTCCTCTTTTGTAACGATCGAACCGTCGCAACAGAGCGTTGCATAAGTCAGAAGTTTTTTGACATTTTGCTCATTGTCGGAAGTGATATCGACCTGAGTCTGTGCGCCGTCTAAATAAGCGTGAAGCAAGGTCATTCGATTTTGTGTCAATGTTCCTGTTTTATCGGAGCAGATCACGGACGCGGAACCGAGCGTTTCAACAGCCGGTAGGCGTCGAATGATCGCATTTTTCTTTACCATACGCTGTACACCGATCGAAAGCACGATGGTGACGATCGCCGGCAAACCTTCCGGGATAGCGGATACCGCAAGCGCAACGGAAGTCATAAAGATATCCAGCACCGGCATCTTGTCGATGATCCCGATGACAAAGATGATCCCGCAGGCAAGCAGTGCAACGATCCCCAGATATTTTCCGAGATCTGCGAGTTTTTGTTGAAGCGGTGTCGGCGGATTTCCTTCATTTTCAAGAAGGTTTGCGATCTTTCCGACCTCTGTTTCCATTCCGGTTCCCGTTACGATCGCCGTTGCGGTCCCATAGGTGATGCTGTTTCCTGAGAAGACCATATTGCTTCGGTCGCCAAGCGGAGCGTTCTCGTCGACGATCAGAGAAGCGTCTTTCTCGGTCGGAACGGATTCTCCGGTCAATGCGGATTCTTCGGATTTTAGTGCAGAAGACTTGATCAGTCTTGCATCCGCAGGGATAAAGTCGCCCGCCTCCAGTTTGATGATATCTCCCGGAACGAGCTCAACGGAGTCAAGCACCTGCTCGGATCCGTTACGGATCACACGAGCCTTTTGAGCGGTAAGGCCTTTGAGTGCTTCCAGTGCGGCTTCCGCCTTGCTTTCCTGGATAACGCCCATCATAGCGTTAATGATGACGATCGCTAAGATCAATATAGGCTCAAAAAATTCCTTCGGATTTCCTTCGTGAACGGCGATCCCGAAAGAGATGACAGCGGCGATCAGCAATATGATGATCATGATATCTTTGAACTGATCCAGATATCGCTCAAACAAGGTTCTTTTTCGTTTTTCTTTCAGTTTGTTTTCACCGAAGGTCTCTCTTTGTTTGAGGACCTGTGCATCGGTAAGTCCCAGACTGAGATCTGAACCGAGCTCCTTTTCGATCTGCTCGGGGGTCTGATGATGTGGTATCAATCTTTTTCTCCTTTTCAAAAGCACATAGTCGGTGCACGGCATGAATTGACCGGTTGTTCGCTTTGCGACAGAATAATGAAGCAAAGGGAGCGCTCGTCATCTGCTTTGTGTACGCTACAAATACAATCTTAAGACGGCTTTTCCGAAGTTCTTGAAAAAAGCGGTCCTTAATAGAACAATTATAAAGGAAAAAAATTGAAATATCAACTGTTCAAAGATAAAAAAAGTGATATAATAGTTTGTGATAGGTCCTGGGCCATCGCTTCGGAGATCTTATGGAAAGACGATACGAGGTCTCGGATCCCGAAACGGATCAGAGATCTTTATGGATACGATCAAAATGATTTGTTTGTAAAGTGGAGAGGGAAGGGAAATGAAGAATATTGTTGATGCAAAATGGTTGAAGGAAAATATGGATCATATCGTGCTTGTCGATGCGACCAATAATTTTATGATACCGGAGGAAGGAAGGCAGAAGCATGATAAGGCTCATATCAAGGGAGCTTTTCATATCGATCTGCGCAAAGATATGGTCGGCACGATCGGAGAACATGGGGGAAGAGATCCGTTGCCGGACGATATCATGACTTTTGTAAAAAAATTGGAAGATTTCGGGATCAGCAATGACACGACGGTGGTGGTATATGATGAAGACCTGGTCCCGTCGAGTCGTTTCTGGTGGATGTGTAAATATATCGGTGTGAACGATGTCAAAGTATTAAACGGCGGTGTGAATGCGTGGACCCGTGACGGAAATTGGTTGACGGATGAAGCGACCGCGTTGCCGAAAGAAAAAGGGAAGATCGAATTGCGGCTGGATACCTCGATGTTGGCGGACATCGATGATATCAAACGGGCGATCAACTACAAGCAGATCGCGATCGTCGATAGTCGTACATCGGATCGTTACAAGGGGATCTTGGAGCCGATCGATAAGAAAGCGGGGCATATCCCGACCGCGTTGAACTATTATTTCGGGGAAGTGATCGATCCGCAAGACGGATATAAGGATATCAGTTTTTTGGAAAAGCACTATGCTCCTCTTCGAGAATATGATGAGATCATTGTTCACTGCGGATCGGGCGTTTCCGGATCCGTGAATATTATTGCATTGGATGAGATCGGAATTCGTGCCAAGTTTTATATTGGAAGCTGGAGTGATTATATTACCTATCCGGATTCTGTGATCGAAACGGAATAAGAGAGGATATCATGCAAAAGAAGCTGTTAGAGTCTCAGTTGTTTTTGGATATTGTCGGTATCATTTCCGGTTGCTTGATCACCGCTTTCTCCGTGAGCTGTATTTTGGTCCCGAACGGTCTATCGACCAGCGGGATCACGGGGCTTGCTCTGGTAGCTGAAAAATTTACCGGAGTAAACTACACCTATATTTACTATGTATTCAGTATCTCTATTTTGATCGCCGCCTATATTTTGATGGGGAAAAGGACATTGCTGAAGATCATCTCGGTGTCCTTGCTTTATCCGGCACTGCTGGTCGTGATGAACAAGCTGGATTTTGTATTCGTCAAAGGCGATATGTTTTTGGTGTGCGTATACTTTTCGATCTTCTATGGAGTCGGCGGAGGGCTTGTGCTTCGACGAGGCTTCACTTTCGGCGGTACCGATACGATCGCTCGGATCTTGAACAAAAAAGTTTTTAAGAATGTCAGCATCAGCCAGATCATGCTCGTGCTGGATGCACTCGTCATCATTTTGCTGGGTTTTGTCTTCGGAAAAGAAGTTGCGCTTTATGCTCTGGTAAATCATGTGATGTGTATCTTCGTGATGGACTATATGCTGTTCGGATTTCGGGCAAAGCTTTATAAGGTATCGATCATCAGCTCGAATTATCGGGAGATCTCCGAATTTATTTTTAAGGAACTCAAAAGGGGAGTTACGATCCACGATGTCGTCGGAGCATATACCAATGAGCCGCGAAAGATGATCACCTGCATCTGTGCACCGAGCCAATCGGCGATCATTCGACGTTTTTTGGCGCAGAATTACCCGGATGTTTTTATGGAAGTATCCCCGATCATCACCGTTTATGCGATCGGGAACCGTTTTGTGCGTTTGAAAGAAGAAGACCTATGATCGATATTCTAAAGAAAAGTATTCTATTTCGCGGTCTGAGCGATGAGATGATCCAAAACTTCGTGGAGAGTTCAGGATCTTTGAAGGTCAGCTATGGCAAAGGCGAGATCATCTTCGATATGGGAGAGAAGCCGGCATATATGTTTGTGTTGCTCAAAGGCTCGATCGCGATCTGTAAAGATTCCCTTTCCGGCAAAAGAATGGTGATGACGACGATCGATGACATCGGAGATATCTTTGCGGAGGTGTTTTTGTTTTTGCCGAAGGAAGGATATGATTTTTATACGGTCGCATTGTCTTCGGACACGACGCTTCTGAAGATCCCTCGCAAAGTGTTTTCGGATGCGCCGCATCCGTATCATCAGCATTTGATCGGAAATATGCTGGCGATCCTTTCCCAGAAAGCATATAATCTGACGCAAAAGCTTCAGGTGCTGGCAAGTGGGAATCTACGTCAAAAACTTTGCAAGATGATGCTCGGGGCGATGGATGAAAAAGGCTATGTACAACTCGGGATGACAAGGGAGCAGATGGCGGATTATCTGAATGTTGCTCGACCTTCTCTTTCGAGAGAGCTTGCGAATATGCAAACGGAAGGATTGATCGAGATCTCGGGAAGATTTGTGAAGGTGCTGGATGCCGAAGGGCTTGAGTTGGAACTATAGATCAAAAGATAGGACTGTCGGAAGGCAGTCTTTTTGTGAGAAATAACTTGAAAGGATAAATTGATATAGATATAACAAAATAAAAAAGTCGATGGATAAATTATGGTGGGAATGATGGTATCTACAAGAAGCCTGTTTTGTAATGTGTTTGAAGATTGATTTCGATGGTTAATCAAAAAACTTTTGTTGTATTTCTGGGTGGATATGATAGAATATAGAGAAATATAAGGCTATCTTTGACCAATATATAACAAAAGGAGAATGGGAATGAAAAACTTTTTGAAACGAAAAAACATTGAGATCTCGGTTCGCAGATACTTGATCGATGCGATGGGACATATGGCATTGGGGCTTTTTTCATCGCTGTTGATCGGAACGATCCTCAATACGCTCGGTTCAAAATTAGGATTGACTTTTTTGACGGAAACATTATGGCCGATCAGTCGGGACATGACGGGGGCTGCGATCGGAGTGGCGGTCGCCTATGCACTCAAAGCACCGCCTTTGGTGCTGTTTTCATCGGTGGTGACCGGAGCGGCGGGCAATGCTATGGGAGGTCCGGCGGGTTCTTTTATCGCTGTGCTGATCGCGACGGAATGTGGAAAGATCGTATCGAAGGAAACGAAGGTGGATATTTTGGTCACACCGGGGGTGACGGTATTTGTCGGCGTTTTTGTCGGTTCAACGGTCGGACCTTATATCGCTGAAATGATGAAAGCGCTAGGGGGCTTTATCATGTATGCGACTACGCTCCAACCGTTTTTGATGGGGATCATTCTCTCGGTCGTGATGGGAATGGTGTTGACGCTGCCGATCAGCTCGGCGGCATTGGCGATGATGTTATCGCTCGGCGGGCTTGCGGGCGGAGCTGCAACGGCGGGATGCTGTGCACAGATGGTCGGTTTTGCCGTGATGAGCTATAAAGAAAACGGATGGGGCGGATTGGTGGCGCAGGGGCTGGGCACCTCGATGCTGCAAGTGCCGAATATCATACGGAATTGGAAGATATGGATCCCTCCGACGTTGGCATCGGTGATCACGGGACCGCTTGCAACATTGGTCTTTAAGATGCAAAATACTCCGATCGGCTCCGGAATGGGAACGAGCGGTTTTGTAGGGCAATTCGGGACCTATCAGGCAATGAGCGAAGCGGGTGTTTCTCCGGCAACGATATTCCTTTATATTGGGATCTTGCATATTTTGCTACCGGCTGCTCTGACCTTATTTTTTGCCAAGATCTTGCGTAAGATGGGTTGGATCAAAGGGAATGATCTGAAATTGGATCTGGGCTAATTTTACGGCATAGGGTCCGGTGGATCAAACGGAAGACAAGTATAAGAAGAGGATCACGCTCTAAGGAAACTTGAAATACGATCGCGAGGATGAAGTAATATACCGATCTCGCAAGTTAGACCTGAAAATAATATACCCCCTTTACCGTAAAGTTCGGCAAGGGGGTTTTTATATGAGATATGTTTAAGAAATTTAAAGGTCGTTATTCGACTGTATTGCTCAAACTTCCGATCTTTTCGATCGTACAAGTGATCTTTTGGCCTTTTTTGAGAAATCTTGGCGGATCAAATCCCGCTCCGACGCCCGATGGAGTTCCGGACGCGATAATATCGCCTGCCTCCAGAGTCATTCCGGCAGATAGTTCTACGAGGATCTGCTCGACATTTGTGATCATCTGAGAAGTGTTTCCGTTTTGTCGTCCCTCGCCATCGACGGTGCTTTTTAGTTGCAATGAAAGCGGGAACTCAAATTCATCGATCGTCACGATGCAAGGGCCGACAGCGGTGAGACCGTCCAAGCTTTTTCCACGATACCATTGGTTGTGCTTCAGCTGGATCTGGCGGTAGGACAGATCATTTACAATGGTGAAGCCGAAAATCGCTTCTTTTGCATTTTCCAAGGTCAGATCTCGCACCGTCTTCCCGATCACGATGCCCAGCTCGACTTCATAATCGAGTCTTTCGTCCAGATCAAAGCGTGCGGAGAGGACCTCGTCATTTCCGAGGATATAGTTGGCACGTTTGCCGAAATAGATCGTGTTGCGTGTTTCTAAAAAACTTTTATCCACAAGCATATCGGCGGTCTCATCTCGATGGCAATCATAATTTTCGCCGACGCAAATAATGTCGTGGATCGGCTTTTGGATCGGTGCAAGCAGATCGACGCGTTCGATCGAGATACCGACAGCATCCGGAGAGTCGAGTGCGGATCGTATTTTGGGGAAGATCGTTTCATGATCCGATCGGATCAGGTCGATCATCGTCGCTTTGGCAAATTCTTCACCGAGGATCTTCGCGAGATCGAGCACCTGCTTTTCATCTTTTGATAAAACAGCAAGATGTGGGGTGGAATGTTTTTTGTAACGGTAATTGACAAATTTCATATCGACTCCTTTTTGATTTGATTTTGATTTCAAACTATTTTAATTTTGTTCCTATTTTGTTTTCTCTTGCGTAGTAGAACAGATATTGCTGTGCAATGCCTGCCTTTTCGCCAAACAGCTCGACCCCTTTTGACTTGATCTTTTTGACATTCTTTTCTTGACCGAGGTAAAAATGGTTCATCAACTTGATCACCCAAGTATCGACCGGAAAAGCAATGTCCATCCCGTTCCCGAAAAGCAGGATGCAGTCGGCGACCTTCGGACCGACACCGGAAAGCTTGAGCAATTCCTCGTGAGCGGATCCATAGGAGGATCGACGGATCAGATCAAGATCGACCTCGCCTGCGGCGATCATGGCAGCGGTTTTTTGGATATACTCTCCTCGATAACCGGCGCCGGTCTCTTTGCTGATCTGCTCGGCGGAAAGTGCGGCGATCTTCTCGGGCGTAGGAAAGCGATAGCGGATCTTTCCGTTATATTCTCCGAGGGGTTCTCCGGCGATCGCACAAAGCTTGGAGATGGTGCTTTTGATCCTTCCGATATTGTTGTTGGAGGAGATGATGAATGAGATGATCATTTCAAAAAGATCTTGCTGAAGCACTCGGAAACCGGTAGCGAATCGGACCGCTTTTTTTAGATGAGGATCCATCTTGGAAAACTCTCGGCGAAGCTTTTTGTAATCGCGATCCATATCAAAATATTTACACCAGAAGTTTTCGTAATCTTGCATCGTTCCGGCATTCTCAAGCTTTATGACTTTAGGGTAAATGCTCTCGATATCGGAGGGTGGATCATTTTGTTGGAAGTTGTATCCGTTTGGTAAGCCGAGGGGATCCGATCGTCCCTCGATAAGCTCCTGATGGATCTGCCGATCGGTCAATCTTTTTACGAGGGTGACATATCTTCCTGCAACGATGGTATATGCGCCATCTTCTTCGTCCCAGCGAAAAGCCTGCCCATTTTCGAATATATGCTTTGGATCAAAATCATCTTCTCCGACGATGTAGATCGAATTTTCGTGAGAGATGATCTGTTTTTTATGTTTTGACATAGTTCCTCCTTGGACTAATACTATCATTTGGGCACAAATATTTCAATAGAAAGTGATCTGAAAACTTTTGGGAAAGTTGTGGAAATGGCGATTGCCCAATGGTATAATAGAGTCAAGGAAAATGGAGATTTGGGAGAGGAAAAAAGAAGGCACGCTTATCCTTTGCTTTGGCGATGGGATGGATCGTTGCACAAGCAGGAAGAGTGATCTTGGTTTTGATGAGCGGGATACTTGCGATGGCGATGCTGCCGACGGTGAGTTGGCTCGAGGCATTTCTTTATATCGGCTCGATCCTGACTTTTGTTGTGGCATCGAAGATCTGTATCAAGGGCGAGGAGATTTTTTTGCCGGAACAAAATGAGTAAATCGGTTTTGTAGAAAGGGTATGATTTGAAAACTTATGTTTTTGGGCACAGAAATCCGGACACGGATTCGATCTGTGCGGCGATCGCTTATTCGTATTTGAAAAATCAACTGGGGGAGGACTGTGAGCCGAGAAGGCTGGGGGAGATACAGCGTGAGACACAGTTTATTTTGGATCGATTTAAGATCCAAGCGCCGAAGCTTTTGGATAATGTCAAGATCCAAGTGAAAGACCTGAAGTACACGAAGATCCGAACGATCTTCCCGCATCATTCGATCTTTCATGCTTATCATGAGATGGAAGCGCAATCGCTCAAGACGATGGCGATCGTGGATGATCAAAACTATCTCAAGGGATTGGTCACGATGAAGGATATTGCAATGGATATGTTGCAGGGGGATTTTTATAAGATCGACACGACCATCGGGAATATTTTAGAAGGCTTGGAAGCGAGCAAGGTCAATTCGATGGACGAGGCTCAGCGTATCAAGGGGAGCGTCGCGGTCGTAGCGTACTATGTGACTTCTTTGGACAGTATGCTCACGGAGGATCGGGTCATTATCGTCGGGGATCGCTATGATGTGATCGAATCGGCGATCGAGAAAAAGGTGAAGCTGATCGTGGTGAGCGGAGGATTTGAGCTTCCTCAAAAGTTGATCGATCTTGCGGAAAAGTATAAAGTACCGATCATCGTATCGGCGCAGGACAGTTATATTATCAGCAAGAGGATCCAGCAATGTAATTTTATCACGACAGTGATGGAAAATCGTGCGCTGGTAAAATTTGATGAGAGCGATTATCTGGAAGAGGTCAAGGATGATATCGTTCGTTCCAATTATCGAAATTTCCCGGTGATCAGTGACGAGGGAAAGTTTTTGGGTTTTGTGGGACGGAAGCATCTGCTCAATCCGGGACGGAAAAAAGTGATCCTGGTAGATCACAATGAGATGGCTCAAAGTGCAAAAGGGGTCGAAGAGGCGGAGATACTCGAGATATTGGATCATCATAAGATCGGAGGCTTGAGCACGATGTTGCCGATCCGATTTATCAATATGCCTGTCGGATCGAGCTGTACGATCATCTATGATCAGTATCGGCAGCTTGGGATCGTGCCGCCTAAAGAGATAGCGGCGCTGATGTTGAGCGGGATCTTGTCGGATACGCTGTTCTTTAAGTCACCGACCTGTACACGCAAGGATCAGGAGGTTGCAAAAGAGCTGAATGAGATCGTCGGTCTGGATATAGAAAAATATTTTATGGAAATGTTCCGCGCGGGGACTTCCATCGAAGGATACAGTGAAGAAGAGATCCTTCGACGAGATTTCAAAGATTTCAAATTCGGGGAATTTAAGATCGGGATCGCGCAGATCTTCACATTGGATATCGAGGAAGTGTTGACAAGAGAGGATAAGCTGCTTGAGTTTATGCGAAAAGAGAAGGACTTAAGAGAGTATAAGGCGATCTTGCTCGCGGTGACGGATATCGTAAGAGAGGGCTCCTATTTCTTCTTTGCATCGGATATCGAAGGGATATTGGATGGCAGCTTTGAGATCGAGGATAAGCAGGGAGCATTTGCGCCTTGGATCGTTTCGCGCAAAAAACAGATCGTTCCGATGATCATGTCCTATATCGAAAATAATTTTTAGTTGATCGGGAATGTTTCGGGTTTTGGAATGCTGTGGAAGGAGCAGCCCTATCGGATCGTTCTTTTCGGTCGATGTCTGGAAGTTTTTGTTATAGAAGATCTTTTGACCAAAGCCTCTATGGCTCGCTTGAGAGCGTTCCGTGGGGGCTTTTTGAATGTGATGATCCCTGGGATCCCTTTGGATAACACCGAATTCTGTGAGTTACATATTGGTTACGATCTATGTAAATAAATGGAGAGATAACATAATAAAAGATCGATCGAGGAGAATGTTTTTGGTTTGAAAATGTTTTGGGGTCGATCGAAAATCGGAAGGACAGTTGGAGATATTTACCGATGTAAAAATAACTTCGTTCAAAAAGATATCTTAAAGAGCCATCTTTATAAAGCGTTTCACGCAAGGGGTCCGGGGAAGGATGCGCAGTGTATAGATGAAAGAAGCTGTGATAAAGAGTAAAATTTTATAGTAATATTTGTCAATGACTTTTTCTTTTGCGGGAAATTGTGGTATAATTATTTAGAAACAGATCGTAAATATACCGATAAGTTTTGGTCGGTATTTCTGTATGACCAGATAGAGAATATACAGCAACAGGGGAATTTTGCCGGCTGATCTTTGAGATGATCGGGCGAGGATGTAATTTTTATCTGAGAAATGTTGGGGCGTATGAATACTAGAGAAGAGAGGACCATGCGATCGTTTATGTTGATCCTGATCGGGATATTCGGGATCATCATGGGGATATTGGCGCTGCGATCCACCGGTCAGGTGCCGGAAGATAGGATCACAGATATTTCTGCGAATTGGATCTATGAAGATGGAGGGAAGAGATACTTTGTCGATCTGAGCAGAAACACGGACCTGCCGGATCAGCGAACGATCGTCTTAAAGAAAGTGGTCGATAAAGATATTTTGCGGACGAATTCGCTCGTCTTTTATACAGTAAATACAAATGTGGAGATCTCGATCCGAGGGAAGATGATCTACAAGCATAGCGGTGATCTGGATTCGCCTTATTGGGATGGTGCGTGGAAATGGCATACGATCCAGATACCGAGCGATGTGCAAGAGGGCGAGATCTTCGAATTGAAATTATGCCGGATGTTTGTGCGGGATTATGACCGACTGCCTACGATCTACAGTGCAGAGGTGTCGGATTTTTTTGATCTTGTATTGAAAAAAAGCTTTTTTACGATGCTGACAGGCTGTTTGCTGTTCATCGTCTCGTTGATCCTGTTGATCCTTTGGACGATCCGACAGGGATGGAAAAAAAGAAGCTGGGATCTGGCAAATATTGCATTGTTTTCTTTTTTTGGATCGGTAGCGTTTTTGTTGCGTATCCCATGGACCACATGGGTATTCAATGATGCCGGGATGCTATCGACGATCTCTACATACTTCGGGTTGCTGACGATGCTGCCGATACTGAATATGAGCGGGCAACTCAAAAGTTCCAGACATCTGTTGCTGTATCATTTTCTTTTGATGGCGGCAGAGTGTTATATCATATTCCGTATCATTATGGAGATGGCGGGGCATTCGGGTATGTTTGTGGATCGTCCTTATGAGATATTGTTCGTAACGATCATAAGCGTGACTTATTTCTGCGCGCTGGTGGATGATTATGCGGTGAGCAGCGATGAGGAGATCCGTCGCTATATCATGCCGCTGTTTGGGCTTTATGTGGCGATCTTTTTGGATCTGTTGTTGGTCCGATTGGGATCGAGCTACTACAGCAACAACTTCTTCGGTTTGATCGTCTTGTGCGGTGTGATCTATATTTCCTATGGATCGGCGAACAACTTGGCGATGATATATAGAGATTCCGTGGATGCGCAAAAATATCGGATCTTATCGGAGACGGATGTTTTGACGGGACTCAAAAATCGAAACAGCTATACCAAGTATATCGAATCGCTGGAGTGTGGTGAAGGCCTCGCAGTGATCATTATGGATGTCAATGGACTGAAAACGGTCAATGACAATTATGGTCATCAGGAGGGGGATCGGATGCTGATCGATATTGCGGATAAGATCATGGAAGTTTTTACGCAAGGGTATGAAGTTTTTCGTATCGGAGGCGATGAGTTCGCAGTTTTATCGATAGACAAAACACAGCAGGAGATCGAAGAGGATATGTGGAACTTTGAGCGTACGATCCGTCATGTCAATGAAGATCGGGAGTATAAGTTTAGCGTAGCAGTGGGACTTGCGATGCATGAATCCTCTCGAAAAGAATCGATCGATGATGTAGTCAATCGGGCGGATCAGAATATGTATTTTAAGAAGATAGCGATTAAGCTTTAGGTGGATATTATGAGATCTTGGCTTCGGAAACATTTTAACATGATCAATTATGCGCTGATGGTCCTGCTCGGACTGGTGCTTCTGATGTTTTTTACGCTGAAGAGTGATTATGTTTTGAAAAATCAATATTCGATGCAGATCGAAAGTGTAAATGATTCATTCATCCAAGTGACATCGGATGGCAATTTCTATGCGACGCTTCCGGGAAATCTGGATACGGTGGACGGGATCGCGATCCTGAAATCTCCGATCACTTCCGAGATGATGAATAATGGAGGGATCGGATTTTATTCGATCAATACCTATGTACGTGCATATTTGGACAATGATCTGATCTACACGAATTATGATTTTGATCGATACGATCAATTGGTCGAGATCGGGAATGTCTGGAATCATTTTGAGATCGAGCCATGGATGAAAGATCATAAAGAATTGATCCTTGAGCTCCGGTCTTTCAGTAGCCTGGGTTATATCAAGATGGGCAATATCTATGCGGGAGATCAACAGGATATTTTTATCTCCGCATTGCAGAAAGATCTGTATTTATATTGGCTGATCTTGGTATTGCAAGTGGCGGGGTGGTTCGTGCTCTTTTTCCGTTATTCGTATCGAAAAACGATGGCGATCGACCCGTCGATCGGGATGCTGGGGATCGGGGCGATCCTTGCGTCCGTTGCGGTGTTCAGTTTCAGCAATATCGTCGCATTCGATTTTATGGGAGGATATTCGCTCAAACTCTTAGGGTACAGTACCGTCCTTCTGAGTATGGTGGCGATCGCAGGCTATGTTGTTCAAAATAAATATATCGAGCATCACAAAGTCTTGATGACCTTGATGGCGATCGATATTGTTTGGGCGGTCGGTTTTGTCATCAGTCATATTCTGTTCCCGAGAATGTTCGGGTACTGGAGCTACTTTGTTTTTTTGGTCTTGTTTTTTGGAACATTGGGCTATTGTATTATTTTGGTGGAAGACATTTATCGCAAGGGGCAAAAGAAGATCCGATTGCTGCTATGTACTCTTTGCGGTCTATTTCTGGTGATATTGCTCGATGTTTTGTTGAACTATTCAACGAATATTGACGGGCCGCTATTTTCTTTCTTTATGACGGCGGCGTTTTTTGTTATGAATTCGATCCATGAGGTCGATAGAACATCAAGCCATCATGAGTGGGCAGCGCAGATGAATTATTTCAAAGAACTTGCAAGTACGGACCAAATGACAGGCTTAAAGAATAGAATGTGTTTTGTAGAAGATATTGAGAATTATAATGAAAGACCGCAAGGATTGGTCGCGATAAGTTTCGATGTGGATAATCTGAAGTCGGTAAATGATAATTACGGTCACAATGTAGGGGATGATATGATCATCACCGCGGGAGATATGATCAATTATTGTTTTGGAAAGTATGGGGATTGCTACCGAATGAGCGGAGATGAGTTTTTGTGTATCACGGAAGCGGATGTGGTGGTGGTCGAAGCGCTTTTGCGCGATTTTAGAGGTCTTATCCAAGAAGTGGATGAAAAGAAAAGCTATCGATTTCGTGTCTCTTCCGGCATCGCGTCCTTTGATGAAAGTCAGGATCATGCGATCGAAGATACGATAAATCGTGCGGAGAAAGAAATGTATCAGGATAAACGCAGTGGTCGCTCGCATCGTAGTTATTGATCTTAATTTGGAGTGAAAAATGAATAAGAATACAAAGAGATGGACCGGTTTTATTTATCGGGACATCCTCTTGGTGATGGTCAGCATCATCATTATTCTTTCGGGATATCATGAATTGATGGTGGGATCGCCGGAGAAGATGAATATTCATGATGTGTCAAAAAACTGGAAACTGATCCTTGAAGAAGGGCGTTTTCGAAAGATCAACGTAACGGTCCCTTTCAACTATGACGGCAGAAAGGTCCTTTCGTTAGAAAAAAGACTGACACCAAGTATATTAGAAGAAGGAAATTTGATTTTTTACAGCGAAAATATGGCGGTGCTCGCTCATTACGACAACTATGAGATCTATCGTTTTGGGAATGAGAGTCATTTTTTGAAAACAAAAAAGTTTTATGGGAATAAATGGAATATCATCCGATTGCCGCTTTCCGCTAAACCCGGAGAAAAGCTCAAGATCACTCTTATTCCAAACGAACCTTTACACCGCGCAAAATTGCCGAAGATCTATGCGGCAAATGATTATGAGTTTTCGTCTTTTTTGATCCGTCGAAATCAATTTGCGCTGTTGTACAGCTTTTTGATCTGTATTTTTTCATTGATATCGATAGGATATTATTTTGTAAATAAAAGGAATATAAAACTCTCCAACCGGATCATATATGTTGGATTGTTTGCGATGCTTTCATTTTTGTGGTTTTTCTGCAAAAATCCTTGGATCCAATATGTTTTTTCTAACGAGGAATTGCTGAAGATGATCTCCTTCATCGCCTCTTGCTTGATGACGGTGCCGGTTTTTTGGATCGTAACGGATATTCCGAAGTTCAAATACAAAAAAGAAGTTTTTTTCATTATCAAGCTCGTGTTGCTCTATACGATCCTTAAACTATCGGCATATACGATTTTCGGTCGAGATGTATATGATCTTTTAGGGGTTGAGATCGCGGCAAAAGCGATCCTTGGGATCTTATTTATACGCCTTTTGCTGAAGGATTACCGCTTGACAAGGAATTCGGAGGTGGGCAATATGATCATCCCGTCGCTGATATTTTTTGCAGTGCTGATGATCGATATGTTCCAGCATTGGATCAGTATCGACGGTTTGGGTTCCTCCATTTTGGAATTTGGGACGGTGGTCTGTCTTTTGATCATGACATCGGAAGCGATCTGTGACATCAAGGCGGCGCAGAACCGTAGCCTATGGGCGGAGCATTATAAGTCGATCCTGGGGATGGATATCATGACGGGGCTTGAGAACCAAAATGCATTCATTCAAATGACCTCGGCGCTTGAGAGTTATGACGAATTGGGTGTGATCGCCATGGATATGAATGACCTCAAGAAAACCAATGATACGCTCGGACATGCGGCCGGCGATGAGCTGATCATTGCGCTTGCGGAATTGATGAAGGATTTTTTTGCGGAAGATTTTCGTAAATTCAGGCTCGGTGGGGATGAATTTATCATTTTATCAAAACAAAAGGGGAAAGAGGTCCTTGAGGAAATGGTCGCCGCTTTCCATGATAAGATCGAGCAATATAATGAGCGGAATGGGACAAAACTTGCGATCGCCACGGGGATCGCAGTCTATGATAAAAATAATGACAATGATCTGCGAGGGCTTTTGA
>JAUNKR010000037.1 GCA_030532705.1 Peptostreptococcaceae bacterium | reverse complement strand
GTGTCCGTATTTTCGACTTTGACTTTAGTCACATCCGTGTTTATAATAGGAAGTATCACCGGGATCATTGCGGGATATTTTGGCGGACGGATCGATTCGATCATCATGCGTCTGGCGGATATTATGATCGCTTTTCCGGGGATGGTGCTGGCGATCGCGATCGCAGGGATCTTGGGAGCGAGTATCACCAATGCGATCATCGCCGTGACGATCGTCACTTGGCCCAAATATGCTCGACTTGCGAGGAGTCTGGTGCTCAAAACAAAACATCTGGATTATGTCGTTGCGGCTCGTGTGGTGGGGACTAGGACGGGGCATATCCTGCTTCGCTATATGTTTCCCAATGTCACACCGGTGCTGTTGGTGACCGCCTCGATGGATATCGGCAGTATGATGCTCGAATTGGCGGCACTCTCGTTCTTGGGTTTCGGCGCAAAACCGCCGATGGCGGAATGGGGGCTGATGTTGAGCGCGGGAAGGGCGTATCTGTCGGATGCGCCGTGGATGATGTTGTTTCCCGGAATGGCAATATTGATCGTGGTGGTCATCTTTAACTTGCTGGGCGACAGTTTGAGAGATGCACTGGATCCGAGAGAGGAACAAGAGGACTGATTATGGCAGAGAATTTATTGAGTATCCGAAACCTGGATATCGTATATGGAAAAAATAAAACACTTGCAGTTGAGGATTTTAACCTGGAAGTCGGTCACAGTCAGATCGTCTGCATCGTCGGAGAAAGCGGAAGCGGAAAAACATCGGTGATCCGCTCGATCATGGGGCTGCTTTCAAGCAGCGGGAAGATCAGTCGGGGGGACATCCTTTTTGAAGGGCGCTCTCTATTGACATTGACTAAGGATCAGTGGCAGGCGTTGCGCGGGACGGAGCTTTCGATGATCTTTCAGGATTCGCGGGCGATGATCAATCCGATCCGAAAGATCGGGACGCAGTTTATCGAGTACATCCGAACGCATGAGCCGATGCCCGGAGAACAGGCGCGCAAAAGAGCGGTGGATATGCTAGCTAAGATGCAGTTGCCGGATGCGGAAAGCATTATGGATCGATATGCTTTTCAGCTCTCCGGCGGAATGTGTCAGCGGGTCGGGATCGCCATGGCGATGACTTTTTTGCCCAAACTTCTTCTGGCGGATGAGCCGACAAGCGCGCTGGATGTGACGATCCAGATGCAGATCGTCAAACAGATCATGGAGCTTAGGAAACGGTTTAACACCGCCGTGATCGTCGTGACTCATAATATCGGTGTGGCGGCTTATATGGCGGATCATCTGATCGTTATGCAAAACGGCAAAGTGGTCGATCAGGGGACGCGTGAGGAAGTGCTCTTTTCGCCAAAAAGCGACTACACCAAAAATCTGCTCGCGGCAGTGCCTGAAATAGGAGGAAAGCGCTATGTGTAATGAACTGATCTTAGAAGCGAAGCATATCACTAAAAAATTTCCTCTCGGCAAGGGTCGGACCGTCGTTGCTTGCGATGATATCGATCTCAAAGTGTATAAAGGCAAGACGCTCGGGATCGTCGGAGAGAGCGGATGCGGAAAATCGACCTTTGTCAAAATGATCGTTCAGACGCTTCCGCCGACGGAGGGAGAGATCCTTTATCGCGGAGAAAATATTGCCCATCTCAAAGGCGAAGCATTGCGCCAAAATCGAAAAAATATCCAGATGGTCTTTCAGGATCCGGCGCTGGCTCTCAATCCGAAGATGAAAGTGATCGACATCGTGACCGAACCGCTGATGAATTTCGGACGGATCGACAAAAGCCAAAAGGAAGAGGAAGCAAAAAAGTTGCTCGAAATGGTCGAGCTTCCGGCAGAATATATGTACCGTTTTCCGCATAATATGAGCGGCGGACAAAGACAGCGGGTCGGGCTTGCCAGGGCGCTTGCGCTGGAGCCGGAGATCATCGTATGCGATGAGGCGACCTGTGCACTGGACGTGTCGGTGCAGGATCGGATCATTCAGCTTCTGGTAAAATTGCAAAATGAAAAAGGGATCTCCTTTATTTTTATCTGTCATGATGTGGCGCTGATCCGCTCCTTTGCACATGAGGTCGCGGTGATGTATTTGGGCAATGTGATGGAGATCCTGCCGGGCGAAAAATTAGGGACGCAGGCAGAACATCCTTATACCAAGGCGCTGATCTCTTCGGTCTTTTCGATCGAGATGGATTTTAACAAAGAATTGGAAGGGCTGGAGGGAGACATCCCCGGACCGACGGATATTCCGGAAGGTTGCCCTTTTCAAAATCGGTGTGATCGATGTCAGGAGATCTGCCGAATTGAAAAACCGAAATTACATTTATTTACGGACGGTCACTGGGTGGCTTGTCATTTGGTTCCTTGATCAAAGGGATCACAGGAGGGGAATTGCTAAAAAAAATATTTGGATTGCAGGCACTGTCTCAAGGAGTAACGGTCGAAGGCGATCTGCCGGATACCAAGACAGTCTATCGATCTTTTTTTAACGTCGCGTGGCCTGCTGCGATGGAAGGGCTTTTGTTGATGATGATCTCTTCGGTCGATCTGGCGATGGTCGGTCATCTCGGCAAAGAATCGGTGGCTGCCGTCGGGATCGTCAGTCAGCCCCGAATGCTGCTTTTGTGCTTCGTTCGATCGCTGGCGGTCGCGATCACGGCGGTGGTGGCTCGCAGAAAAGGCGAAGGGGATCATGCACAGCTCAATATTTGTCTGAAACAGGGTTTTGCCCTGACGCTTTTGATCTCGTTGACGCTGTTTTTGATCTCATGGACTTTTTTGGAGCAGATCCTGCTGATCGCCGGAGCGAAAAAAGAATATCTGGATCTTGCGATCTCTTACGGTCGCTATAATATGATCGCGATCTTCTTTATGGGGTTGGCGGTCGGGATCAATGCTGCACATACGGGAGTAGGCAACACGAAGATCATTATGTTTGCCAATGTCAGCGGAAATATCATCAATATGATCTTTAATTTTCTGTTGATCTATGGAGTCGGACCTTTTTCCAAAATGGGAGTGACAGGAGCAGGGATCGCCACGATGATCGGGAGTATCGTCGCTTTTGGGATCACGCTGTTCTCGGTACTGGGCGAAGACTCTCTGCTTTCTTTGCGCGGAAAGGGAGGATGGATCCCGGAGAAAAAGATCCTTCATTCCTATGGCAAGATCGGAAGCAGTGCGTTTGCGGAACAGATCTTTGAGCGGATCGGGATGTTTTCGTATTCTTTTATGGTCGCTCAGCTCGGAACGGTGGCTTTTGCCGCACATTATATCTGTATGAGCCTCTGCGATATCTATTATTCTTTCGGGCTCGGGATGAGCAGAGCTTCCTCGGCGATCTCGGGGCAAAAGCTCGGTGAAAAAAGAAAAGATCTCGCATATATCTGCTCCAGAGCGGGCAGGAGAGGCGGCGCTATTTTAGATATTATCGCCTTTATGGTTTATTTTTTTGGAAGACATTTTCTGATGAGCTTGTTTACGGAGGATCCGCAGGTGATCGCACTGGGGATGGATATTTTGCTCTTCGTTGCGGTCTGCTGTTTTATACAAACGCAGAGCATGGTGTATGCAGGGGTGCTTCGGGGCGCGGGAGATACCGCCTATGTGGCGAGGTATTCTTTTTGGGATATTGCGGTCTTTCGACCGATCTTCACCTATCTGCTCTGCTTCCCGCTCGGATTGGGCATTTATGGTGCATGGATCGCGCTGATCAGCGACCAGAGCATTCGGGCATTTTTTGCGACCAAAAGATTTTACAGTAAAAAATGGATGCATATTAAAATTTGATCTTGAGAGATCTCAAAAGGAGGGATGGATTTGGAAATAATGAATATAAAAGCTGATCGAGGCGAGAAAATACAGGATCTTATCACTTTTATCGACTCGTCGGTCAAAACGCCGATCACGCTGATCAACGGAGCAAAGGAAGGAAGTAGCGTCTTGATCATGGGCGGGATCCACAGCGCCGAATATGTCGGGATTCAGACGGCGATCGAACTGGCAAATGAGATCGATCCGCAGGAAGTATGCGGGAGCATCATCATTTTGCCCGTCGTAAATACGGATGGATTTGAACATCGAACGATCAGTATGGTGTATGAGGATGGAAAAAATCTCAATCGCGTCTTTCCGGGCAAGAAAGACGGGACTTTGGCGGATAAGATGGCATACACTTTGACGAGCGAGATCTATCCGAAGATCGATTATATCATCGATCTGCATTGCGGAGACTCTTATGAGCAACTGACACCTTATATCTATGCGCAGGGCGCGGCGGACGAAGCAACCTGTAAGAAGTCCCTTGAGATCGCAAAGCAGGCGGATGTGCCGTATATCGTGATCTCCCAAAGCGCAAGCGGCGGGACGTATAATTATGCCGGAAGCATCGGGATACCGGGGGTGCTGGTGGAAAGAGGGCATCTTGGCGTTTGGAGCGATGAAGAAGTGGCCAAAAATAAAAGAGATGTTCGCAGAATGCTTGCATCGCTTGGCTTTTTGTCGATGGATCTTCCGCCGTTGCCGGAGAAGAAGATCCTTGAGCAAGTCGTCTATCAGAACGCTGAATGTGCGGGCTGCTTTTATCCGACCAAAAATGCCGGTGAAAAATTTTCGGACGGAGAACTGTTGGGAGAGATCCGCGACTACTTCGGCAATACGCTCAAAAAATACTACAGCGAATTCGACGGTGTGATGTTGTATCAGACGGCAAGCCTTACGGTATTGAAAGACGGTCCGATGATCGCCTATGCGAAGCTGGATGAATAAATATTTTCTTATATGCAAAAGAGCCGTCATCCTTGACGGCTCTTTTGATGCTTGACAAAGGCTCCGATTTGTCATTAAACTTTAAAACTATGATTTTTTCAAGTACAAGTCTGGCAATAAAAGAGCATATTCATCATTAGAGTCATCGTTTTGTGGTTTCCAGGCAACGACGAAACGCACAGAAGCTTTGTAAGGGACATATCCCTTGTTTTGTTTCATGTTGAGGTCGTTGATAAATTTTTTGGAAAAGTGTAGGACTCGTCTTTTTTGACCATCTTCCATCACATAAAGGTAGTCTTTGTCGATGAGAAGAGGATCGCCGCTTTGAAGTCTCAAAATAATGTCCTTATGACTTTTGGAATAATCCAAATGGATATCCTTGTGTGAAAGTTGTAGGAATATCTCATCAGCTGATCCATAAGAGTTGCTGTCATAGCTGAATGTGGAAGAGGATGTTTGAAAAGCATCGAATGTATCGTTGTTGTAATGGATGCTGAGCAAATTCTTCGCGCGGGTCATTCCAACAAAGACCTTTCTTTTTGCTTCGTCATTTGCCAGAGTTTCATTATTCATCCAAAGATAGACCTGATCGAATTCTCGGCCTTTGGATTTATGGATCGTCGAAAGAAATATCATCCCTTTATCATTTTGATAGAAATCGTCATAATGAGATTCGCGAATAAATTCATCCAGATCGGAACGGTAGAGGTCAGGATTTATTTGTCTAAAATCATCCAACAGCCGGATACAGTTTTCAAGGCAAGTACTTCGTTGATATCTCTTTAGCAGCTTCTCTTTTGAATGATCCCATGCTGAATTTGGGATCCTTGAATGATCGCCATCCGAATCGATCTGCTTTAAGAAATAGCGTATCTCGGCAAGATCATATAATTGGAATCCGTCATTAGCCTGGATCAGTTTGAACGGTATCTTTGATCTTTTGAGAAGGGAAGCGAGTTTTAGACATTCCTCATTCGTATTCGATAAGATGCAGATCGTATCTTCTGTATTGAAATGCCGGAGCAGATCTGTAATGAGTGCTTGCTCTATGTTTTGATCTTTGTACTTATTCAGATAGACTTCACCATCTCCCTGTAAAAAAGGAACCAAGGGCTCCGTTTTCATACGGTGGGGGATCGCCTGAACGAACTTATTTGATATTTCAACGATCTGAGGGGTGCTCCTATAATTCATCGTCATCTCATATTTTTTTGCAAAGTGATGTGTTATGAAGGACTTGAAGTATTTTGTGTCGGATCCTCGGAATTCGTAAATATTTTGATCATCATCGCCGACAGCGATCACACGCATCCCGTCATTCATCAAGATCAGTGCTTCGATCAGTTCATATTCATGCTGATCCATATCCTGTGCTTCATCAATAACGACCACGGATTTTTTGATGCGCCCTGCTTCTACTTCATCATTCAATATCATCTCCGTTGCTTTTTGAACGATATTGTCTGCCTGCTCAAGATTTCCGCGAGTACCGATCAGATCAAAACAGTAGGAATGGAAAGTTTTGATCTCTACATAATGGGCGGCACTGCCGATCAATTGGAATAATCTTTTTTTAAATTCGGTTGCGGCAGCTCTTGAGAAGGTAAGCATCAAAAGTTGTTCTTGCTTGATATCTTCCATAAGGAGAAGTGAGGCTAGCTTGTGTACAAGAACGAGAGTTTTGCCACTTCCCGGGCCTGCAGCAACAACGATGTACGGAGAATTGTCATCATGTATGATCTCACTTTGTATATCTGATAGATCTGTAAATAATCGATCATACTTTTTCTGAGAGATATTTCGATTGATTTCGGGCTCTCGCTGTTTCCCAAAGTATTTTTTGACAAATTCTTCAAATTTGATCTGGAAATAGTCATGAACGAATTCAAGGGATCGCTCATAGTTTTGTACGACCATTTTTGCATATTCCCCGACGATATGGATCTGTTGGATCTTTTGTTTGTAGAAGTCGCTCAAGGTTTTATAGTCTTTGATTTTGAACTGCTCACGGTTGTCCATTGTAAGCCGGGTGATGTCCATTGTATTATAGATCACTAAGAAACCGCCTTCCAGAGAAAGCGCACCGATCTTGGAAAGGTACAGCAAGGCATCTTCGATATCTTGAAGAGATGCCTTTGGGTCCCTTTGGGAATAGCTGCGGAAAAGTTCCAATAAAGAAAAGTAGATCATGATCTCTTCTGAAAGATTTTTGCCGGTTTCGTCCTTTAAGCGATAGAGTTCTTCGATCACAAATTGGCAAATATTCATACGAAGTTCATATTTTTCTTTCAGCCGATGCGATTCATAATTCGGGAGGATCTCCATCTTATTTGTCGATCGATTTTCGGATTTTTGAATATAGTTTTTGATAAACCAGTAGTAAATGATCGTCCGAATGTTTTTTACGCTGGATTCTATGTTTGAGTTCAGAGCGGATTCATTGATCAGCTTGATATCATTTTTGAATAGGTCCGTAGAGAGATGTTCTAATAAGAAGCCTTCCAATTGCTTAAAAATGGCGAGGATCTTTAATGCCTTATTCTTGGAATAGAGGATCTGAGCACTTAGATCCCGGGTATCTGCCAGCAGGCCGTCCTGTCTCATCGTGGTGATGGATCGGATAACTTCTTGTTTTGTAATACCGAGGGTATCCGAAATGTAGTCGATCCTTGACTGTGCAGAGGCATCGCTTGCCTTGGCGATATTTTTGTTTGATATCAGAGATTGAATGATCAGCGTCGCATATTTCTTTTGTGTCTCATTAAAATGAGGAGATCTTTCGATGATCGAGGATGCTTCTTCCATATTTTTGACGAGGATACTTGTTGCATAGACATGGGCAGAGTTTTTTCCTCGTTTGATATAGCCGGTGCTTTCCAGCGTAGCTAAAGCGGTTTTTACTCGAGTTTCAATATCGAATGTAGAATCATCGAATCCCGCGTGACGAGCTAATTCGAGCGGAGAGATCGAAATGGTTTTTTTGTCCTTGGATATATTTTTTATAGCACGCCAAATCTGCTGGATCTCGCTGATATTCAGCTTGGTTTGATTCAGCAAAAAGAAATGTTTATCCAGGTCGTTTTCATTGTATAGAATATAGCATTTTGCAGAAAGATTAGGATCTCTAGCCGCACGGCCTGCTTCTTGAATATAGTTTTCAAGAGAGTTTGAGATGTCATAATGTATTACGAGCTCTACATTTTCCTTATCGACGCCCATTCCGAATGCTGAGGTTGCGACGATGACCTGCACTTCATTTCTTATGAAGGCCTCCTGATTAGCGATCTTTTCGTTGGGATCCATTTTTCCATGATATGGTCGAGAGGATACCCCATCTTTATTTAATTTCTCAGCAAGATATTCTGTGGATTTTGTCCTGGAAGTATATACGATGGTAGGGCAATTGGAGTCTTGGATAAGTTCGCGGAGCGTAGAGTATTTTTCCTCATCCGTTTCCCTATAGATCACATGGTATTTCAGATTTTTTCTGGCTGCATCTGTTGCAAAAAGCTCTAATTCTATATTTAGATGCCTTTTGAAATAATCTTTGATATCGCTGATCACATTTTGCTTTGCAGTGGCGGTAAAGCAGGAGACCGGAATAGTGCTTTGCGAGCTTTTTTTCTTTTGTACATTTTGTATAAAGGTTCCGATGTATAGATAATCTACGCGGAAATCATGTCCCCAAGCTGAGAAACAATGGGCTTCATCGATCACAAAACGTTCGATGGTCCGAGATAAAATGATCCGTTCTATGGTGCTTGATCTCAGCTGTTCAGGGGAGATATAAAGAATATTTGCGGAACCGTCCAGCACACGATTGATGGCTTGAGATCTTTCTAAAGGACTTAGCATTCCGTTGATGGTAACAGCATCGAATATTCCTCTTTTCTCTAAATTATCCACCTGATCTTTCATCAGAGACTGGAGTGGAGAGATCACAATGGTCAGGCCGTGGATATTAGCGCCTGCCATGATTGCCGGAAGTTGAAAAGTGATGGACTTTCCGCCTCCGGTAGGGAATATCGCGATCAGGGATTTTTGTTCGACGGCTGCCCGAACTGCCTGCTCTTGAAGATTTTCTCCATTATATTTTCGAAAATCTTCATAGCCGAAGTATTGCTTAAGCGCATTGTGGATATTTAATGATGTATCGCAATACGAACAACCTTGTTGACAAGGCGTAAACCGAAGCAGCTGCAAGATTCTTTCAACATTAGGGTAGTTTTTTAAGATCCACGGAGGGGCGATCGATTCAGATGTTCCGAATTTGATCAGCGCCAAAGTGTATGCAAGTTCGATCGGATATTGATCGATCAAAGAAGCTATATCCACATTGGTGCAGATCATGCCCTTGAAGGCCTGCTCAATATCGGATGCCTCTATGGAATGATGCGAAATGTGATTGTATTTGAAAAAACCATGGAATTCCTGCTTGTCGTATAATAGCCCGCAATAGATCTTTGCGATGAGGGGATGTTTTTCTAAAAGAGAGTTAAAAGCCGCAACCTCATCATAAAAAAGATTCATTGCTTTGATCGAATCATTGAGAGGATTGTTGAGGTCGACCGAAAAGATCTTATCATCTTTTATCAGGTTATGATAGGGTTTGCGTGGGAAAAGCAATGGAGAAAGATACAATGTATCAATAGGGAGAAATGGACCTGACAACAGTGGATCGATATATTTCAGATCATGATGTATGATATTATGTCCACACAAAAAAGCAGCCCCTGATATAAACTTGGAAAATTCTGTAGGGCTTTTGGTATGTATTTTTGATTTATCCAGATAAATTGCGCCAAAATCAACAGCTTTGTTGGTCTCGGGAGATATTTCCGTGTCGATAAAAACGATAGACAGCATAATAATATTCCTTTGTAGTTTTTTTATATTATATCATATTTAATTTCGCTGGATAAGCTTTTGTGGAGCATAAAAAGTTATATCAGATACTTGCATAGAAGATGTTTTATTTCTTACATGCAAAAGAGCCGTCATCCTTGACGGCTCTTTTGATGCTTGACAGGAGGTCTAATCCCTATCGTGCTTTTGATTCTCCCTTGAGGACATTTATCTAAAATGTGGAGGAGACTTAGTATGGAATGACTCGCTCAGAATGTGGAGTCATGTCGGTATGGTCGTAGATCTTATCCCAGATCGCTTGGCTATGGGAATGGATCTCTTCCGCTTTTGTATAGCATTCGTCGATCTTTAGGGTCAACTCGCGCGTTGCCCGGTCGATCTCATCGTAGATCGCTTTGATCTGTTGATCGATCGCATCCAGTTTATCTTCCTGCGCTAAGAGGATGTTTTTTTCATCCTCTGTCAGGATTTTGGAGGATCGGATGAATTTTCGATTATCCACGATATTTTTGTCTTCTTCGCTCGCGTGATCCAGGAGTTTTTGCCATAGATCATCGTATTCGTTCATCAGCTGTTCTCTTTTTTCAAAGATAGGATCATTTTTCTGATAGATCTTATCGGCGATCGACTCGGACTCAAGATGGAGTTTGTTCGCTTTTTCGTAATATTCGCTTGCTTTTTGGTCATCGTCGATCAGTTGTTTTTTTTCGGAATCTGTAAGAAAGTCCATGTCTT
Organism: Peptostreptococcaceae bacterium; assembly: GCA_030532705.1. Lineage (GTDB taxonomy): Bacteria > Bacillota > Clostridia > Peptostreptococcales > Filifactoraceae > JAUNKE01. Next base: position 7,704 of record JAUNKR010000037.1, on the reverse strand, counting down.
CGATCAGCTCTTCGATCTTAGGCTGTTGGATCATTTGTGAGTCTTGAAGCATCCAACTTTTTCCTTGATAATTCCATCCGGATCGGGACGAATAGTAGGGTGTCGATGATTCCGAGTTGGTATTGGATCGGATATCCCGATGCAGAAAAGTACTGCTTATCGCTGCGATGGCGACACAAATGCTTATTAGGACCAATACGTTTGCTCTTTTCAAAAAATCACCTACTTTCTATTGCTGTTCGATGAGCTTACATATATTATATAATCGTTATTTCAGAAAAATCTCCTTGAAATTGCGTGGAATTTGAGACAAATTTGTGGTAAAACTCCGCCGGATCATTTTGTTTTTGGAAGAATGATCTTAAATTCGGTGATGCCGTTCTCTGATGAGGCACAGATCGTTCCGCCATGAGCTTGGATGATATCTTGTGTGATCGATAGCCCGATGCCGAAGTTTCCACCTTTTCCTTTGAAGAAGCGTTCGAAAATATGTGGCAGTTCATCAGGATCGATCCCATCGCCGTCATCGCAGATCCGTACAATGATCCGGGGATCTTCCTGTTCGCAATGTATCGAAATGCTATGACGGGCATAGCGTACGGCATTGGATAAGATGTTGGAAATCGCACGCTCAAGATGCTTGTCATCGCCGAAAACAAAAAGTCTGTCGGAAGTAAAATGGTGGTCGATCTTGATCTGAGCCTGATCGGCAATATTTTTGATGTAAGTGGAGCAGTCGTACAGAAGCTCCTGAATACAAATTTTTTCTTTGTCTTCTTGGAAGGCATCCAGATCCATCTTCGATAGGAAGAGGATCTCATCTACCAGAGCGGACATTTTTTGACTTTCTTGCAAAATGATCTCGGAGGCTTTCATCTCGTCTTTGATGACGCCGGAATAGATGCCTTCGGCATAGCCTTGGATGGACATCAATGGGGTACGCAGCTCATGAGAAGCATTTTGGAAAAATTGGCGCTGGCTCTCTTCGGCGCGATCGATCTTTTTTGCCATCACCTGCATCGTAGAGGCGACATCATTCAGTTCTTCGTAGGGGAGTGCCTCCAGCGCTGTGATCGGTTCTCGGTTTCCGATGCGGATCAGGTTGTTTTTTAGATCGCTGAGCGAGTGGTCTATTTTTTTTGCCATGCCAAAGATCGCCAAGATGGAAAGGATACCAAACCCGAGCATCAGCAATATCAGCACTTCGCTAAGCAGATCCAAAAAGGTTTGGATCGGGGTGATATTGGTGAAAACGAGCAGGGTGTAATTTTGCGAAGACTCGGGATTTTTTGTGATGAAGTATCCGTCAAATTCACCGCGGTAGGTCTTGCTCTTTAAGTAAAAGGTTTCTGCATTCAGCGTGAGTTTTACCGCATTTGCAGTACGAATGATCGAAGGATCTTCCCGAACGTAGCCCTCGATCGCAAAGGTTCGCTCCTGTTCACTGTTTGAAGCCCAAGGAGCAGCGGGAAAAAGCACTTTGTCCCGATCGTCCAGCAAAATATAATATACGGGAATGATAAATTCATCTTCCATCTCATAGGAAAACCGGGCATTCATCGGATCCTCATAGTAGGAGTCGAAATAGTCGAACATCTCATTCATTTGTTTTGCGGTGATCTCCTCGATGTAGTGATTGATCGCAAGATTGAATGTGACCAGGATGATCGCGAATGAGATCAGGATCACGGTGGAAGGCACGAGCAGAAGGCTGTGTTTTAACTTGGTGTTTTTCATCGAGGTCTCCTTTAAGCCGATGTGTCTTTTAGCGAAAGTTTGAACCCGAAGCCCCATACGGTCTCGATCGATAGATTACTGTCTTGTGCAGAGATCTTTTTTCGCAGGCGCTTGATGGTATCATCGGTCACTCGGGTCTCGACATAATTGTCATAGCCCCAGATCATTTGGAGGAGTTCATCCCGAGAGATGGCCTTGTCTTTGTGTTCGATCATATAAGAGAGCAATGCATATTCGGTGTTGGTGAGTTTCAGCTCATTGTTTTTGCAATATGCGGTTTTTTGCATCGGATGGAGCGTGATGTCGCCAAAAGAGAGTTCTTCGGTGGCCGGTCTTTCTCGATCTTTCACCAATCTTTTGAGCATCGCCTTGACCCTCATCGTAAGTTTGACGGGGGAGAATGGTTTGGTAAAGTAATCGTCGCATCCCAGCGTAAAGCCGGTAACATAGTCGGCATCGGTATCTCGAGCGGTCAGCAGAATGATCGGGACATCGGATTTTTTTCGGATCGCGGAGCAGATGCTGAACCCGTCAGTTCCGGGCATCATCACATCCAAGATCACGAGATCGGAAGGTTCCTGTTCGAAAGCGGCGAGCAAGCTGTCGCCATTTTCAAAAAGCCGAACCTCAAGTTGTTCTTCTTCTAAAAAGGATCTTATCAATTCGCGGATATTTTTTTCATCATCCGCAACATAAATTTTTGCGTTCATAATACCTCCTGATCGATGGGGTCGAAGTTCCTTAAAAGGATAGTTTGATTATAACATAATAGGATACCTTATACAACCAATGGAAAGGGAAAGTGGCGTCTGATGAGGGCATCCGTTTTGAAAGTGTACCGTGTAACGACGGTGACGAGAGCAAAAGAGGGTTTGCCGAAGAATGATCCGAAGAAGTCTTTCGAGCAGTCTTAGGATGGTATAGTTTTGCGAAGATCCGAAAGGTTGTCGCAGAAGGGAAGCATTTTGTAGCTATCCTTAGGGTGATTTGCTCTTGGAAGATCCGAAAGGAACATTTTACCGGAACAACGGCATTTATGATACAAAAACGCTCTATCATTTGGGGGATAGAGCGTAAAATTTGGTTTTATAGAAAATATCCCGGGATCGATCGGTGGCCGGCTCGATCTTGATGGATCCCGCGGATCTGAAGGATCTCCTGTACCTTTTCAGGAGAAAGGGAGCAGATCTCAAATCCCGGTCTTGCCAGATAGTAGCCTTGGACGAAATCGACGCCAAGCTCGATCAGCTTTTCTAATTCTTCTTTGGTCTCGACACCTTCTGCGATCACCTTGACATTTTTCTCTTGGGTGTAGCGCAGAATGTTGGAGACGATCGTTTGGCGCTCGACATCCTGATGGATATTTCGGATCAAGCCCATATCGATCTTGATAAAATCCGGATCTACCTGAAGCAGACGGGACTCCGTCGCATAACCTGTTCCGAAGTCATCGATCGCGATACGGCATCGATGATCTTTTTTCATTTGCTGTTTGACATCCATCGCATCGGAGTCAAGGTCTTCGCTTTCGATGATCTCGATGACCACTTTATCTAAAATGTTGTGGTATCGTTCGATCAACGAAGCTCTCAGATTACTTGGCAGCGATACGCTGGCGATCGAATTGATGAAAAGATATTTGTCTTCAAAGTCGGCAAGTTTTTGATCAAAAGCTTCTAATGCGCCCTCGAAGGTCAAGATCTCGATATCATGGAGCCTTGATTGAGCTTTTGCTAATCGCATCACATCCCCGATGTTGAGGATCTGATCGGAGGTCGATCGTAGCAATGCTTCGTATCCATAGACCGAACCGTCCTGAAGATCGATGATCGGCTGGAATGCAAAGCGTGATTGTCTTTTTTCGATAAATTCGTTCAAACTCTCTTTTCCGGAGAAAAGGATATAGTTTTTGTCATAAAGTGAGCGATTGAATTCGCAGATGCTTCCTTTGCTGGAATGTTTTGCTGTGTACATCGCAAAATCCGCAAACTTTTTGAGTTCATCGTATTTTGTGGCATCTTCGGGATACCAAGTAAGTCCTGTGGTCGCTCGGACCTTGACTTTGGTGCTCGAGGAGATGTCGAGCGTACTTTCAAAAAGCTGCTCTTTGATCTGAGCGACAGTCTTTCGAATGTTTTCTTTATCTCCGTCATATTCCATGAAGACGAAAAATTCATCTCCCGAGACTCGCGCAACATAGGTATTGTCTGTTTTTAGCGTACTGAGCGCCTTTCCGGCGAGCTGGAGGTATTCATCACCGCGGTCATGTCCGTAGGTGTCATTCACATATTTGAGATTGTCCAGGTCCCACATGATCATAGCGGCTTTTTTGTTGTGTGAAGGATCCTGATCGATAAAGGATTGGACGGAGTTTTGGAACGATAGTCGGTTCAAGAGTCCTGTGAGGATATCGAAGTCCCTTTCATTTTGGATCTTGATACGTTCTTCCATCTCCTTGGTATGATCCATGATGATCTGAAGCACTACTTCACGTTGTGCATCAAAAAAGCTGAAGGAATTATCCTGTGGTTCGTAGTGCTCGATCCGTTTTGAAATGATCTTTACATAACGGGTCTGCTCGCCATGAATTTTTTTGAAGATCAGGATCTGTGAATCTGTTGCAAGGGAATTGCTGGTCTCGACAAGTTCACAGTTTTCGAGAAAGTTAAATTTCCATTCTCGATATTCATCGATCGTCATTTTTTCTTCAAAACATTCATCGGTAGCATATTCCGGGAAAATACTCGACAGGCTTCCGAGCCGATAGACGGTATCATTCGCCCGATCCACTTCGATCGCGACAAGCGGCACGGATGCAGACTCCACGATACGTTGGAATTTTTTTGAACTTTTGACCAGGCGTCCGGAAAGATCTTCGATCGTTTCGATCAAATTATCGATCTCTACGATATTTAATCGATCGACTTCTTTCAGATGTTCGTGGTCGTTAAAGTGTTTGATCCGATCAGAGAGCATGATCAGCGGATAGGTGATGATGCGAGAGACCAGATAGATCAATATGATCCCGATAAAAAGAGAGAGGAGTATCATTTCCATGAAGCTGTTTTTCAGTTCTTGTGAATATCTCTCGATCTCTTTTTTGTCGACTACTGCCATCAGATACCAGCGGGTGCTGTCCTGCTGAAGATCTTTAACAGCCAAACGGACCGGTCGTGGAATGGCGATCAATTTTTCGTTGTTGTCGGTATGAAGCTGGTATAGATACTTGGCGTCCTGAACTTTTGAGTTCGGATCATAATATTTATTATAGATCATACTTGCGGACAGCGTCGAATTTTTGATAAGGCGCTGTATATAAGGACCTTTGGAGGTGATCACATGCCAATGGATACCGCTTTGGCTCTGATCCTGGTCGCTGATCAAAAGATATGCGGTCTTATCGGAATCGGACAGATGTGCATATTGAAGCAGATTGTCGATGATCGATTGGCTGATCTCGATCCCGATGACACAAAAAAGTTCATCGGTCCGGTTGTTATAGATCGGTTGTATATAGTAGATACTGCGCTCCCGAACGCCAAAGTCTTCGATCGGCGAAAGCCAGAAGCCATGGTTTTTATATTCGTTTGCATTTTGCAATTTGGCATAAAGCAGGATCGTATTGTAGATGCTGGGACCTGTTTCAGAGAGATCAAGTTTTTCATAAGGTTGCCAAGAACTCTCCAGTGAGATGCCCAGTTCCTCGGCGATCTTGTCGCTTCCGACTTTCATGGAGATATCCGAGTTGTTTGAAAAGCGGATGTTTTCATTTGCATCCTTCAGATGAAGCACTTGGCGGATATTGTTTTTGGACTTTTCGTTGAAAGCGACAAAGGCACCGCTGGCTTTCATCAGATCGAGCATATCGATCATTTTTCTTCCCAGATCGGCATCGAGCGTCGGAGAGTCTGAGGATCTTTGCATTTTATGGAGCGCTGATTCCAGTTGGCTCATATATTCTTTGTTGGACCATAGGTCCGTCATAGAATGTTCGATCTGCTTGCTGGCATCGTCCGCTTTTTGAAGGATATAGGAATAAGTGTTTCTGTTCAGCTTCTCATCCGTTCTTAAGAGGCTGAAATTGACTGAGAAAATGACGGACTGAAGGAGGAGCATCAAAAGGAAACATACCGAAACGATCGATGTAACGGTATATTTGCTATTCAGTTTGAATTTTTGTATATAGCTTTTCCACATGTCTCTTTCAGTCCTTTAATGTTTTAGATAATGTCAAATGATCTTAGATCTCTTTATTGAATGGCTTGCTGAAGTCTGGATAAAGTATCCTGATACCATAATTCGAAGCTCTCTTCGCTTATCGCTTCAGCGACCGCCTGATCATAATCTTTGCCTTGAGAAACTTCATCAAGGAGCGTTTCCCTTGCATCATTCATCTCATGGGCAAATACCGATTCAACGATGGATCGTACATCCTCATAGCCTTGAATATTTGGCGAAATATAAGGTTTTCTTGTTTTGATCTGATCGATGGAAGTGACCAGCGAAGCGGTAACGATCTCGTTGATATTATTTTCGGTGATCGTCTGTTTGATATCCTCGATGGAAGTGTTATCCACTCGCACCGGGATATAGGATGAACGAAGAGTGAACATCGTGTTGTTTTCACGGTTGGTCATCCATTTTACAAATTCCGCAGCGGCATATTCCTTGTTTGGCGTGCTTTTGGAGATGAAGATCCCGCCGCCTTGTTGTACGGATAAACCGTCATGGCCTTTGATCGTTGGAGCGAAGCGGGTGATGATCTCGATGTTTTTTTCCTGCCCGTCTTCTAACAGGATCTTGCTGGGATAATATCCTGCACCTGCTGTGGAAGCGCTGGACACTAGGATCTTACCGGTCTTCATATCTTCCGAAGTGAATTTTCCATATTTTGCAAAGTAGCCTTTCATCGTAGGCACATAGAAAGTGTCCCACATTTTTTTGGCAAAGTCTTTTTGAAAGTTTACTTCTACTTTTCCATCTGTCTTGGTGAGGATATCCTGACCGGTCGATTTATGGATCGCTAAGATCTGGCTGACGATCGCATCCATGCCGTATAATGCTTTGCCGTCATGAGGTTCGGGGGTGAGGCTGTCCGTATATTGATAGTATTTTTCGGCTACCTCCATAATACCCTCGTAAGTATCCAGCATATCGTAGTTTACACCGATTTTTTGAGCGATCTCATCAAAATCGGTCTTGTTGATAAATGTGATGATGGTGGAATTTGCCATCGGGAGCATAGAGATCTTTTCCTGATCCGCTTCAAATTTTCCGGTGCTGATCAAATTCTCCAGATATTGCCCAAGTTCTTCTTCGGAAAAGTAGTCGCGATAATCGATCACTTCTTTCTTGCCTTCCAATTCCATGATGAGTCCCTTGTATGTAATGAAGATATTCGGGAACTCGATACTGCCGGGTGCATCATTTGCAGAATCCAAAAGGATCTTGTTCGTTTCAAAAACGGAACCGGATGAGATCAGCTCAACGATGATCCCTTTTTCGGATCCTTCATTTTCATTGAAGTTTCGGATCATTTCGTTCAGGTCGTTTAGCTGCTTATCATTATAGTAAGTGGCTAGGGTGATGATCACAGGATTTTTAGGGTCAAGCTTTATCTCGGATGAGTCACTGCAGCCGACAAGAATGATCATCAAAGAGAGGATCGTGATCATAAGTTTGTAGATTTTTTTCATAAGACAACTCCTTTTATCTTAAGTCTGCTATCGAGGATAATCGGATCGAGCGGATCTCGCCGGACCCATGATCTTGGGAAGATCTAACGCGCAATAGCATACTAATATTTTATACTAGTCTATCGGCATTGTATAGGGAAGATATAAGATTTTGTAGCGTATTCCGATGAAAGAGTTTTGCTTATGAGAAAAAGGGAGAGGAGCAAAAGAGATCGATCAAAAACAAAAACAAAAACAATACAAACCCAGAATTAAAAACAGCTTTAAGGCA
>JAUNKR010000036.1 GCA_030532705.1 Peptostreptococcaceae bacterium | reverse complement strand
TAAAAAGAGTGAACTTTATTTTGCTAAAGTGTTCAACTTGTTATTGCAATTTAGGTATTTTTTATTTTTGGCGGATTGAACTATAATGATCCGCTTTATTTTATTCGAGGGAGCATCCCCTTATTCAGTCCGATGGCTATTTCTTGCGGTCGCAAGCATAAGCTTTAGGCGGTTTTCCTGATTTGCTTGGCTTGCGCTGGCATCGTAGTCGATAGCGACGACATTGGACATCGGATGTTCGTCTTTGATCGCACGGAACACGCCTTTTGCAACGATATGGTTCGGCAGACAGCCGAATGGCTGGGCACAGACCACATTGTTGATGCCATGTTTGATATGTGCAAGGATCTCGGCGGTAAGCAGCCAGCCCTCGCCCATCACGACGCCTTTGGAGATGATGTGGTCAGCGATGGTGTAGAGCTCTTCAAAGCTGTCCGGCGGATCGAAGGTACCATCTCGCTTGATCACGGAGATCATTTTGTTTTGCATATCGATCAGCAGTTTTTTTGCAGTCGCTGTGAACATTTTTTTGTCCTTCTTGATGCCGTATAGCGAACGGTTGGTCTCATTGGTCGAAAGGGAATACAGCACGAAGTCGAGCACGCCGGAAACGATCGGTTCTGCACCTTCCGAGATCAGAAAGTTTTCGAGATCGTTGTTTCCAAGGCTCGAGTATTTCAGATAGATCTCGCCGACGATGCCGACCTTGATCTTCGGAGTCGGATCCATCGGGATGCGCTTGAAGTCATCGAGGATCTTTTTGCAGTTCAGACGAAAGTTCATGAAGGCGGAGCTTTTGTAGTAGAGTGCAAGAATGCGGAGCCATTTTTCCAATTTTTTGTCCGCCATGCCTCGAGTGAGCTCTCTCGAGCGAGCCTGATTGTAGAGGCACATCAGGAAATCGCCGTAGAGCAATGCATGGACCGCTCGGTTGATGAATTTTGTCCCGAAAGAAAATTCGTCGGTCTTTCCCAGTCCGCCGGCGCTGAGTGCAATGACGGGCACATGGGCAAAGCCGGAATCGACGAGTGCTTTTCGGAGCAGGTGGATATAGTTGGACGCACGGCAACCGCCACCGGTCTGTGTGATGATGAGTGCTACCTTGGTGGTATCGTATCGACCGCTTTTGAGCGCATGGATAAATTGTCCGATGACGAGGATCGCCGGATAGCACATATCATTGTGTACGTATTTGAGCCCTTCGGCGACAAATGCACGGTCGGTGTCGATGAGCATTTCGGCATTGTAGCCCTCGAGCAGAAGTGCCTCTTTCAGAAGGCGAAAGTGGATCGGCAGCATCTGAGGGATCAATATGGTGTGCGTTTTTTTCATTTCTTTGGTAAATACCGCAAAGCCGCTATTTTGCATTTTTCTTTTCCCTTTCGTTCATCACGGCGATCAAGCTTCGAAGTCGGATCTTGACGGCGCCGAGATTGTTAATCTCATCGATTTTGATCTGTGTATATAATTTGTTGTGTCGATGTAGGATTGCTCGTAATTCATCGGAGGTCACGGCATCGAGTCCACAACCGAATGAAACGAGTTGTACCAGTTCCATGTGCTGGTTTCTGCCGACGAATCTTGCGGCATTATACATTCTCGCATGGTAGCTCCACTGGTTCAGTACATTTTGCACACGTCCGCCCTGATGGATCGGTACGGAGTCTTCGCTCAGGACGACAAAGCCCAGTCCCGTAGCGAGTCGATCGATCCCGTGATTGATCTCGGGATCAGCATGGTAAGGTCTGCCGGCAAGCAGAAGCATTTTGAGATCGTGGGATCCGGCATATTCCATCGCACGTTTGCCCTCATCGAGCATTGCCTGATGAAAGGCGAGGTATTCTTCTCTTGCGAGCTTTTCCGCCCTTTGTACCATCTTTTTGGTGATACGAGCATCGAGGTGGTGGATATATGGGAATACACGTTCCGCAAAGATCTGTTCTTCGTGGATCGAGATATACGGATACATAAAGCCCGTCTGCGCGTCGAATCGGATATTGGATTTCACGACCTCCGGATAGTAGGCGACGACAGGACAATGGTACACATTGTCGGAGATGCCTTCACGGATATTATAAGAGGTTGCGGGATAAAAGATCACATCGACTTTTTTGTGCAATAGATTGAAGATATGCCCATGCACAAGTTTTGCGCCATAGCATGCGGTGTCCGATGGGATCGTATGTTGTCCGAGCTTATAGAGGTCTCGGGTGGATTTGTCTGAGGATTCGACCGAAAATCCGAGTTCCTTAAAGAAGGTGAACCAAAACGGCAAGGTATCATAAAAATTCAGTACGAGCGGAAGTCCGATGGTGATCCGGCTGCCTTTGTGGGATTTGAATCTTGCGAGATAGTCCTGTTTGAATCGGTAGAGATTCGGCAGTTCGCTGTCGGTTTTTTTTGCCAGCGGACGGGAGCATTTGTTTCCGGAGATGAGCTTTTGTCCGTTGGAAAATTTGCTCACAGTCAGTAGACAGTGGTTGGTGCAGTAGTTGCAGGTCACGGTCTTGGACTCATGGGCAAATTGCATCAGGTCTTCCTTTGTGATGATACTGCTCTTTCCGTGGTCCTCGGCGAGTGCTTTGGCAAAAAGTGCGGCGCCGAATGCACCCATCAGTCCGGAGATCGCCGGTCTTGTGACCGTTCTGCCGACCTGCATCTCAAAGGCACGAAGTACTCCGTCATTGAGGAAGGTTCCGCCCTGCACGACGATATTTTCGCCGAGGCTCTCGGGATCGGTCGCGCGGATCACTTTGTAGATGGAGTTTTTGACGACGGAGATCGCAAGTCCCGCCGCAATATCCTCGGGGGTCGCACCGTTTTTTTGTGCCTGCTTGACGGAGGAGTTCATAAAGACGGTGCAGCGGGAGCCGAGATCGACCGGTCTTTTTGCTCGAAGAGAAAGATCTGCAAATTCGCTGATCGAATATCCGAGCGAGGTCGCAAAGGTCTCGATGAAAGAGCCGCAACCGGAAGAGCAGGCTTCGTTGAGCATCAGGGAGTCGATATTGTCATCGACGATCTTGAAGCATTTGATATCCTGTCCGCCGATGTCGATGATGAAATCGACCTTCGGATCAAAGTATTTTGCAGCCATATAATGAGCGATGGTCTCCACTACGCCGTGATCGATCGAAAAGGCGGAGCGGATCAGCTCTTCGCCATAGCCGGTGACGGCAGCGGCGGAGATATTCAGCGCGGGCTGTTCACCATAGATCTTCGTGAGCTGTTCTTTGACGACATCGAGCGGATTGCCCTTGTTGGAGCTGTAGTATTCAAATAGGATCTCATTTTTTTCGTTGAGCAGCACCATCTTGGTCGTCGTGGAGCCGGCATCGATGCCGAGGTACGCTTTGCCGTGATGATGCTCCAGACTTGCACGCGGAACATCGGAGGCACGATGCCTTTTGACGAATTCGTCATATTCTTCCGTGCTGCTGAAGAGCGGTTCCATATACTCAAATTCTTCATTGGCGACGGATGCCTCGTAGAGCAGTTTTTTTAAGGTCTCATAGTCATATTTTTCCTGCTGATCGCTTGCATATTCCGCAGCACCGAGGGCAACGAAGTATTCCGCGTTTTTTGGAAAGATCGCAGACCCTTCATCCAATCCCAGCGTTTTGACGAAGGCTTTTTGCAAGCCTTTTTGGAAGGTCAGCGGTCCGCCGAGAAAGAGGACATTGCCTTCGATCGGGCGACCTTGCGCCAGGCCTGCGACGGTCTGATCGACTACCGCCTGAAAGATGCTGGCGGAGATATTTTCTTTTTTTGCCCCTTGATTGATCAGAGGCTGGATGTCCGTCTTGGCGAATACGCCGCAGCGGGATGCGATCGGGTAAATATCGGTCGCCTGCAGACTGAGTTCGTCCAGTTCCTGCACCGTGATATCGAGCAGGCTCGCCATCTGGTCGATAAAAGCGCCCGTACCGCCTGCACAGCTCGAATTCATTCGCTCTTCCATAGCGCCCTGCAAAAAAATGATTTTGGCATCCTCGCCGCCCAGCTCGACCACGACATCCGTCTTGGGATGATATTTCCTGACACCGACCGCGGTGGCAAATACCTCCTGCACAAAGGGGATGCGTGCGTTTTTACTGATACCCATCCCTGCAGAGCCGGTGAACGCAATATAGATCTGATGACCGCTCAGGATGGGAGCAAGTTCCAAAATCCTCTCGTATGCCAGCGAGCGAACTTTGGAAAAATGGCGCTCGTAGCTTTTATATAAAATATTCTTGTTTTCGTCAAGTACGACCAGCTTGAGTGTCGTTGAACCTGCATCGATACCAATATACAAATTCATAGAAACCTCATTTCAATATGAAAGCAAACAGGAGCCCGTCGAGATGCTCAGATCAAAATTTTTGTCAGCCTAGATGCTTTCCGATTATCAATGCTGACCTACCCATTTCCTTCAATAAGGACGCCGTCGATGGCATTTTAGAAAAGCCGAACAAAGGGCTCTCCGATCGAGCGTATCGAACGGACTGTAGCGACCTTTATCAGAAGGTTTCACCATATCGGCGGATGATACCTTCATTATATACTTTAGGCACTTAATATTCAAGCGAAAAAGTAAAGTCCTTTCTTTTTTTAGCAAAAAGTTTTTGCCCAAAAGATCTCTTGGGAGCGACGGCGACATGCCAAAAGATCGACTGAGCTTGAAATTGACAAAAGAATATTATTCTTTGTGCGAAGAGTGGATAAAATGGGTATCAAGGATCATAAGAGCAAGACATGTTTTTCGCTTTGAAAAGAAAAATAAATCCTAAAAAAGAAAGCAGAAAATTTTTAGATGGTTAAATTTTGTGTCGATAAAGCGGTGGAGAGCGATTTTTTCGGCAGATGAAAAGGAACGGATCCCGAGGATGCAGGCTTTGTGGTTCAATCGGTGAAACTATTGTTTTGCGTGGGATCTTGGACATAAAAGGTCAAATTTGTATTTGACATAGCGCGGGTTTTAGAGTATATTTTATAGTATTGAATATTCAAATATTGAGGGACATTATGGGGCGTAGAAAATCGGATCGAAAAGTAAATTTTGAAATAGGGAAAGGCTTTGCGCTGGTGAGCCAGATCGCGATCTCTTTTCTGATGCCTGTCCTGTTCAGCTTATGGCTGACCAGGGGATTGGTCCGTCGCTGGAATCTGGGCAATGGATATATCGTGCTCGGTCTCTTGCTCGGGATCGCCGTCGGGATGTCTTCGGTATATCATCTGATCGTTCGGATGTATGATCTGGGAAAGAAAGAGAAGTTTTTGGAAAATCTGGACTTTGAGGATCTGAATATCAAGAGGATCGACAGCCGGACCGGGAACAGATCGTCGGAGAAGAAGGATGAAAAATGATCCGATGCTCGCTCAAACGCTCTCTTCGGACTTTAGGACCGCATCACATCAATTCAGGAGCTCGATAGAATGAAAGATCTAAATATAAAATACAAAATAATCGGTATTGCGGCAGCCCTGTCTTTTATCACATCGGGACTGTTGCTCCTGCTGGTCAAAAACGGAAAAGAGCTGGCACTTGGAGTCTTGCTCGGCTATGGGATCGCTTCTTTGATGTTCTGGCAGACGGAGCGCACGGTCAAGACGGCGGTGACGCTTTCTCCGGCCGCGGCGCAGCGCTATATGTTTTCGAGATATTTTATCCGCATGGCAGTCTATCTGGCAGCGATATTTTCTTCGATCCGCGCGGAGCATATCCATATCATCGGGACTTTACTCGGTTTTTTGAGTATCAAGATCGCCGTTTTGTCGGCCGCTTTTTGGGGGAAGCAAAAAAGGATATAGCATTCCCCAAATTATACGGTTATTTAATACATCTTTCTGCCGATATGGTATTAGATGTGTTGGAATAAATTCAACAAATTTTTGAGGAAAGGAGAATCCACTATGGAGTTTGGAGCAAAGATCGTCTATACTTTCAACGAAAATATCCCGCTTATTGGAGGTTTTCGTTTGACAGAGACGGTGACGACGACATGGATCATCATGGCGGTTTTGATCATCGGCTCATCGGTCCTTACGAGGAATTTGGAAAAGATCCCCAGAGGCGTACAAAATGCGTTGGAAGTTTTTGTAGATTCGATCTACAGTCTGACCGCTTCAACCATGGGAGAGGATAAGCGAGGTTTTGCGCCCTATATCGGCACATTGATCTTGTATCTGGCGGTGTCGAATATTTCGGGACTGTTCGCAGTACGACCACCGACTGCGGATCTGAATACCACGCTGGCTCTTTCTCTGATGACCTTTTTCCTGATCCACTTTAACGGGATCCGTAGAAAAGGCTTTGGTGGCTACTTAAAAGGTTTTACCGAACCTTTTGTTGCACTGACTCCGATCAACGTGATCGGCGAGATCGCTACACCGATCTCTTTATCCTTCCGTCTATTCGGAAATATGGTGGGCGGCTTGATCATCATGTCGCTGGTATATTCTGCGTTGGCGGGATTTTCGGGGGGTAGTGTCCCATTTTTACAGTTTGGGATACCCGTAGTATTGCATGCATATTTCGATCTCTTCTCGGGATTGCTGCAGACATTTATTTTTGCAATGCTGTCGATGATCTTCATCTCGGGAGCGATGGACTAGTTTACTAAAAATTTTAGGAGGATTTTTACGATGGAAGGAATTACAGGAAAAGATTTAATCATGGCTTGTTCAGCGATCGGAGCGGGTCTTGCGATGATCGCAGGTATCGGACCGGGTATCGGTCAGGGTTTTGCTGCGGGTAAAGGTGCCGAGGCGGTAGGACGTCAGCCGGAAGCGCAGGGAGATATCATCAAAACGATGCTTCTTGGAGCGGCGGTTGCAGAGACAACAGGTATTTACGGTTTGGTCGTTGCAATGATCTTGCTGTTTGCAAATCCTTTTGTATAGACCGTAAGGGTTACACAGAAGGAGGCGAGCAATGGCAGCAGGATTGATAGATGTTCAGGGCTGGCAGATCATCCTTACGATCTGTAATATGCTTGTGCTCTTCTATTTCTTGAAGAAAAAGCTTTTTGTGCCGGTACGGGAGTTTATGGATAAGCGTACCCAAGAGATCGAATCTTCGATCCAACAGGCAGAACAGAAAAATCAGGAAGCGGACAAGCGACTTGAGGAATACAGCACAAAGATCGCGCAGGCTCAAAGCGAAGGACGGGAGATCGTCGAGAAAGCGAGGGCCAATGCGCAGATAAGAGCGGATGAGATCGTGGAACAAGCGAAGGATGAATCGGCGAAGCTCAAGGAGCGAGCACTGAAAGATATTGAATTAGAAAAAGACAAAGCACTTCGAGATCTAAAAGGGGAGGTTGCCGATATGGCGATCCTTGCGACCGAGCGTCTGATCAGCAGATCGCTGGATGCACAATCGAGCAAGAACCTGATCGACGAAGTGATCGATGAGATAGGTGATAAAACATGGTCGAGCTAGTAACGAGCAGCTACACAGATGTTATTTTCGACTTGGCTTTGGAGGAAGGGCATCTGGAGGAGATCGGTGCGGAATTGGACGAAATATCCAAGATCATGCAGGAAAATCCGCAGTATTTGGTTTTCCTTACCAGCCCACAGATCGCAAAAGAGGAAAAGCTTGAGTCGATCGAGGCTGTCTTCGGCGGCAGGATCGAGACCACGACCAAGAATTTTCTCAAGGTGTTGATCGATAATCGCCGGATCGAGTATTTGCTGGAGATCACAAAAAGTTACAAAAAACTTCAGCGATCGCATCTGGGGATCGCATTTGTGGAAGCAGTCACGCCGATCCCGATGGACGAGGATCAAAAGAAGGCGCTTGTCACAAAGCTGGAAACAAAGCTGGGACAAAAGGTCGAATTGGACAATATAATAGACCCGAGCATAATTGGTGGTATGAAGATCCGCATCGGAGAACGATCGTTGGACGCAAGCGTGAGCAGTCGTCTGAAAGGGCTTCGAGCGGAGTTAGTGAAATAATTGAGCAAGGATGTGATAAATAGATGAATCTAAGACCTGAAGAAATAGGGGCAATCATCAAGGAACAGATAAAGAACTATGATAAGAAACTCCAAGTTTCCGATGTCGGTACCGTTATGCAGGTCGGGGACGGGATCGCGCGTATCCATGGACTCGAAAAATGTATGGCAGGCGAGCTGCTACAGTTCGGCAATGGAGAATATGCGATGGCGCTGAATCTTGAGTCGGAGAGTGTCGGAGCGGTAATGCTCGGCTCGGACGAGGAGATCAAAGAGGGCGACGAGGTACGTTTGACGGGCAATGTCGTTCAAGTTCCTGTAGGTGAAGCGATGCTGGGCCGTGTCGTCAATGCGCTCGGTCAGCCGATCGATGGAAAAGGCGAGATCAAAACGAGCGATTTTATGCCGGTCGAAACGATCGCACCGGGGATCATTGATAGAAAATCGGTTCATGAACCGCTCCAGACGGGGATCAAGGCGATCGATGCGATGATCCCGATCGGAAGAGGACAGCGTGAGCTGATCATCGGAGACCGCCAGACAGGCAAGACGACGATCGCGATCGATACGATCTTGAACCAAAAGGGCGGCGATGTGATCTGTATCTATGTAGCGATCGGACAGAAGCGTTCGACCGTGGTACAGATCGCGGATATATTGGAGAAAAACGGTGCGATGGATTATTCGATCATCGTTTCGGCGACTGCTTCGGAATTGGCACCGCTACAATATCTTGCACCATACGCAGGCTGTGCGATGGGCGAGTATTTTATGAACAAGGGGAAACATGTGCTGTGCATCTATGACGACTTGTCAAAACATGCGGTGGCATATCGTTCGTTGTCGCTTCTTCTAAGACGACCACCGGGTCGTGAGGCATATCCGGGCGACGTATTCTACCTGCATTCCAGATTGCTGGAGCGTGCGGCGAAGCTTTCGGATGAAAAAGGCGGCGGTTCATTGACTGCATTGCCGATCATCGAAACGCAGGCAGGGGACGTATCCGCGTATATCCCGACAAATGTGATCTCCATCACGGATGGACAGATCTTCCTTGAGACAGACCTTTTCAACTCCGGGGTAAGACCGGCAGTAAACCCGGGGATCTCCGTATCTCGTGTTGGGGGAAATGCACAGATCAAAGCGATCAAAAAGGTTGCCGGAACTCTGAAGCTGGCATACTCTCAGTATAAAGAACTTCAAGCTTTTGCACAATTCGGGTCAGACTTGGATGAAGACACCAAGGCAAGACTTGCAAAAGGGGAGCGTATCGTGGAAGTCCTTAAGCAAGGGAATGCTTCACCGATCCCTGTCGAACATCAGGTAATGATCATGTATGCGGTAAACAACGGCTACTTGAAGGATATCCCTGTTGAAGATATCAAGGAGTTTGAAAACGAGTTTTATCGATATATGGATGACAGTCATCCGGAGGTAAGCGAGAGTATTCGAAGCAGCAAGGAGCTTTCCAAGGAGATGGAAGAGGTGCTCAAGACCTCCATCGTGGAATTTATCAAAAGCTTTTTGGCCGGCAGATAGTTAAAGGAGGGGAAACATGGCAGGCGGAAGTATGAAGGACATCAAAAGACGCATCAAGAGCGTCGAGAGTACGATGCAGATAACAAAAGCCATGGAGCTGGTTGCTTCCTCCAAGCTCAGAAAAGCAAAAGAAAAGGTGGAGCAGTCAAGGCCATACTTTAACATCATTCGAGAAACCATCCAAAATATTTTGGAGAATACAAAGATCACGGACTCACCTTATACGGTGCAGCGTCCGGTGAATAATTCACTTTTTATCGTTGTGGCAGGCGATCGAGGCTTGGCGGGCGGATACAATTCCAATCTGCTGAAGGCGGCTGTCAACGAGATGAAGGATAAAAATCCGAAACTGATCACAGTCGGCAGAAAATCGCAGGAGCATTTTGCCAAGAGGGGCTATGAGATCATCGCAAGCTTTCCGCATATCGCAGAAGATCTGAATTTTGTCGATACGGCAAAGATCGTCGGTTTTGCGATGGAGGCTTTTGACAAAAAAGAGATCGACGAAGTCTATATCTGCTATACGGAGTTTGTATCATCGCTCTCGCAGGTACCTAGGGTAAAAAAACTCCTTCCGCTTACAGTGGAGGGCGAGTCACATGCTAAGATCGGAATGTTCGAGTATGAACCGTCAGCGGGTGCAGTATTCCACACGCTCGTACCGAGGTATCTGGAAGGTATCGTATATGCGACCATCGTGGATGCGTATGCCGCTGAGCAGGGTGCGCGAAGGACTGCGATGGAATCCGCAACGGACAATGCGAATGAAATGATCGAGAGTCTGAACCTGCAATACAATAGGGCAAGACAGGCAGCGATCACGCAGGAGATCTCCGAGATCGTCGGCGGTGCGGATGCCCTGCAATAGATCCTACCATAGGATAAGGAGGAAAAATCAATGAACAATAATGTGGGAAAGGTCGTTCAGATCATTGGACCGGTCGTGGATATCCGATTCAATGCAAATGAATTACCAAACCTTTTGAATGCAATAGAGATCGACCTGGACGGCAAAAAGCTCGTTGTCGAAGTGGCGCAACATATCGGTGACGATGTCGTGCGCTGTATCGCGATGAGTTCTACCGACGGATTGGTTCGTAATGTCGATGCGGTAGATACCGGTCGAGCGATCGCGGTCCCTGTCGGTAAAGCGACGCTGGGCAGGATCTTCAACGTACTCGGTGAAGCGGTGGACAATAAGCCGGATCCGGAAACGGAAGAAAAATGGCCGATCCACAGACCGGCGCCAAGCTACGAAGAGCAGGAGACCGGAACGGAGATCCTCGAAACAGGGATCAAGGTCGTCGACCTGATCGCACCATACCTAAAGGGTGGAAAGATCGGTCTGTTCGGCGGTGCGGGTGTTGGAAAGACCGTTATCATTATGGAGCTGATCAACAATATTGCGAAGCAGCATGGAGGGATCTCCGTATTCTCGGGCGTTGGAGAGCGTACGAGAGAAGGAAACGACCTCTACAACGAAATGATCGAATCGGGCGTTATCAACAAGACCGCTCTTGTTTACGGACAGATGAACGAGCCGCCGGGAGCAAGGATGCGTGTTGGACTTTCCGGTTTGACGATGGCAGAGTATTTTAGAGATAAAGAGGGACAGGACGTGCTTCTGTTCATCGACAATATATTCCGATTTACACAGGCGGGTTCCGAGGTTTCGGCATTGCTTGGACGGATGCCTTCTGCGGTTGGTTATCAGCCGACATTGGCGACCGAGATGGGAGCGCTTCAAGAGCGTATCACTTCGACCAAGTCAGGATCGATCACTTCGGTACAGGCAGTCTATGTACCGGCGGACGACTTGACCGACCCGGCACCGGCAACGACTTTTGCTCACTTGGATGCGACTACCGTTCTTTCGAGAAATATCGCATCGCTGGGAATTTATCCGGCAGTGGATCCGCTCGATTCCAACTCAAGGATTCTTTCGCCGGATGTTGTCGGCAAGGAGCATTATGAAGTGGCTCGTGCGGTACAATCGACACTTCAGCGATACAAAGAGCTTCAGGACATCATCGCGATCCTCGGTATGGACGAGCTTTCCGATGAGGACAAGACGACGGTTGCGCGAGCTCGAAAGATCCAAAACTTCCTTTCGCAGCCATTCACCGTTGCGGAGCAGTTTACCGGAATGGAAGGAAAGTATGTTCCGCTCAAGGATACGATCCGAGGATTCAAAGAGATCCTGGAAGGCAAGCATGACAGCGTGCCGGAGTCCGCATTCCTATTTGTCGGAACGATCGAAGAAGCATTGGAGAAAGCTAAAAAGGAGGACTAGATCATGAGCGAATTTAATTTGCGGATAGTTACTCCATATAAATTATTTTTTGAAGATAAGGTAGAAGGTATCATCGTTCGTACCACCGAGGGTGAGATGATGGTCCTTCCGAATCATATCAACTTTGTTTCGATCTTGAAAGTCAGCAAAGCGACCATCAAACAAAACGGAAGTTATCGCGAGATCACATTGGCGGGCGGTCTGCTTCAAGTGACCAAAGATGTCGTCACCATCATCAGCCATGCGGCAGAATTTGTGGATGAGATCGATCTGGAACGAGCGGAGCAGGCGAGAGAAAGATTGGAGCAAAAGATCAAAGAGAGCAAAGAGCCGGTCGAGGTCGAATTGCTGGAATTCAAACTCCGCAAGTCGATCAATCGGATCAGCGCAAAAAACTAAAGACAAAAAATCAGCCGACCACGGAATTTGGATCAAGGATCCGATTTTGGAGGTCGGTTTTTGTGTAGGTTGAAAAATTACAACAAAAAGTGTTCTTCGTGATATAAGATCGAAAAGCAGGGGTAAAAATGGTATAGTGGTATGGAGCGCTTGTGCAGAAGCAAGCGATCGCGGTCGGTGCTGAGGGCGCATGGACAGAAGTGATCCTAATAGCAGGAGACCGGAACGACCAACTGACCAAAATAAAAGGAGGTACATTATGTACGAATGGACATTAGAGGATCTTTATCCTTCTTATGAGAGCGAAGAGTTTCAATCCGATTTGAAAAAGATAGATGAGCTGGTGGAGCGTTATAAGGCATTGCCGGAAGATGACGATATTGAAAACATTAAGAGAGTCGTTGCGCTGGTAGAAGAAACGGAGGTGCTTTGTGAACGTTTGGGAAGCTATATTTCATTAAGGATGGCGACCAATACGACCGATAAGGAAAGTGCGAATTATTCTGCGATCCTGGATGCAAAAACAGCGAAGATTTCGAGCGAAGAAGCAAGGATCAACAAATTCTTGGGCAATATCAAGACCGATATTTCGAAGGACGAAAAACTTGCACAGTACCGATTTTTCTTTGAGGAGAAAAAGCAGAAGGCATCCCATCTTCTTTCCAATGATGTCGAAGAGGTGATCGCGAAGCTGAACCTTAGCGCAGGGGCATCCTGGTCAACGCTACAAAGCTATTTGACCTCGATCGTTGAAGGGGAAATGGACGGCGAGCCGATCACATTGCCTCAAGTGCGTAATCTGGCTTATGACAAAGACCCTGCAGTGCGTAAAAAAGCATATGAGGCGGAGCTGGCGATGTACCGTCATATCAAAGAGCCGATCGCTTTTGCGCTCAACAATATCAAATCACAGGTGAATGACATTGCGGAATTACGAGGATTCGAGAGTCCATTGGATCAGACGCTCCAAAAGTCCCGTATGAGCCGTGAGACATTGGACGCATTGATCTCTGCGATGGAAGATTCCTTGCCGGCCTTTAGAAAATATCTGAAACATAAAGCAAGCTTGCTCGGACACAGGGAAGGATTGCCTTTCTATGATCTTTTTGCGCCGATGGGCAACAGTTCCAAGACTTTCACAGTTGAGGAATCGAAGAATTTCCTGATGGATGTGTTCTCCAAGTTCTCACCGGATCTTGCCGAAATGACTCGAGAGATGTATGATGAGAAGCATATCGATGTTTTCCCGAAAAAGGGGAAAGTTGGCGGTGCATTCTGTTCCAATCTTCCGTTTATCAAGCAGTCGAGGATCCTTCTCAATGATGACGGTCTGATCGGATCACTCGTTACGGCAGCGCATGAATTGGGGCATGCTTATCATGGACTGCATATTCAGGACCATTTGCCGCTCAATAGAGATTATTCGATGCCGGTGGCGGAAACCGCATCCACTTTCAACGAAAATCTTTTGCTGAATCCATTGATCCAAATGGCGGATAAGGAAGAGAAGATCAATTTGATCGAGCAGCAGCTACAGGATATCACACAGGTGATCGTCGATATATATTCTCGTTATCTGTTTGAGTCGGAGGTTTTTGAAAAAAGAAGATCCGCATTCCTCTTTGCCGATGAATTGGAAGAGATCATGCTGGATGCACAGCGCAAAGCGTATGGCGACGGATTGGATCAAAAATTCCTGCATCCGTATATGTGGGTAAACAAGGGTCATTATTATTCTGAAACCACAAGTTTCTACAACTTCCCATATGCATTCGGTGGACTGTTCTCGAAAGGACTGTATGCGCTTTATCAGGAAAAACCGGAAGGATTTGTGCAAAAATATCAGGAGATGCTCAGAGCGACTACGGTCAGCTCGGTGGAAGACACCGCCAAGGTCATGGGCATCGATCTGAGCAAAAAAGAATTCTGGCAGGGAGCGCTCAAAATGGTCGAGAAGACCATCGATGAATTCATCGAATTGACGAAGTAGATGTGTTAGTATAAATAAGAATTCCGTTATGGGGATCAAAAAGCTCGGTCGAGACGATCGAGCTTTTGTGATATAATGGAGATATTGAATATAGATGGAGGTGGATAATGTTGAAAGAAACAAATATTTTGTTGATCAATGATATCGTCGGTTATGGAAAGGTCGCATCTTCGGTGATGATCCCGATCTTATCATACAAAGGCTTCTGCCTGTATAATCTTCCGACGGCGATCGTCTCAAATACTTTGAATTACGAGAGCTTTCAAATTCTGGAAACCACGGAGTATATGGAGAATACTCTAAGGATCTGGGATCAGCTCGGATTTTCTTTTGATGCGATCTCAACGGGCTTTATCGTGACGGAGAGGCAGATGGAGATCATATCCGAATTTTGTGCGAAACAGTCCAAAAAGGGCGTACTGATCTTCAACGATCCGATCATGGGGGACAATGGAAAACTCTATGACGGTATCCCCGAAGAGACGGTGGGCTATATGCGAGGGATCGTTGCTCATTCGGACGTTACGATGCCAAACTATACCGAAGCCTGTCTGTTGACGGATACTCCGATCAAAACGTCCGTGGCCAAAGAAGAGATCCATGCGATCATTGACAAGCTTAGAACTTTGGGCGCAAAGTCAGCGGTCGTAACATCGATCGATCATACGGACGGAAAGCTTGTTGCAGGATATGATCAAGCGACAGAGCAATATTTTTACATACCTTATGAGGAGATCCCGGTGTATTTTCCGGGGACGGGCGATATTTTTTCAGCAGTGCTCATCAGTCAAGTGATGGGTGGGAGCAGTTTGCCTTCTTCGACGGAGAAAGCGATGAGCATCGTCAAGAGACTGGTCGAGGAGAACAGGCAGCAGAGCGACAAATATAGAGGGATCTCGATCGAGCGATGTTTATCGGTCTTTGATGAATGATGAGGAGGAACAATGAGAAAAGCGGAACGTGAAGTAAAAAGCAGGGAAGAGCTGATCAACATTATTCAGCGATGTGATGTGATACGACTTGCCTTCAACAATGGCGATTATCCCTATATTCTGCCACTGAATTTCGGATTTGAGGATCGGGACGGAAAGTTGATCTTCTATTTTCACAGTGCCCTTGAGGGAACAAAGGTCGAGATCATGAAAAAGGAGGATCGGGCTTCGTTTGAGATGGACACCGGGCATGAATTGCAATATGATGAGGCGAAGGGCTATTGTACGATGGCTTATGAGAGCGTGATCGGAAGGGGCAGGGTACGAATCCTTTCGGACGATGAGAAGATGGAGGCACTCAAAAAACTGATGGCGCATTATCATGGCGGGAAAGAGGCATATTTTAATCCGGCAGCGATCTCAAGAACGCTGGTCTATACGCTGGAAGTCGAGGAAATGACAGGCAAGAGAAAAGGGTGATCCAGTACGCCGATATTTGTTAAGATCCGAAATGTTTGAAAAGGGGTCGGGTGAATGAGATCGGCTTTTATGAATATTAGATTCAAAGGAGTTTTGGAATGGAGCATTCGATCGAAGCGATCCTTTGCTATATGCGAGAGTATCCGGAGGAGAGTATTGAGAAGATCGCCGAGCGGTTCGGATATAGTAAGTTTCATTTTAGCCGAGAGTTCAAGCGTCTTACAGGATTTTCCGCCAAGCAGTTCGGATATAGTAAGTTTCATTTTAGCCGAGAGTTCAAGCGTCTTACAGGATTTTCCGCCAAGCAGTTCGTTTCGGCGTTGAAGATGGAAAAGAGCATTGAAAATCTGGTGAAAAAGAAACGCTCTGTCCTGTCAGCACATTTGCAGGCAGGTTTTTTGAGTGCGAGCACTTTCTCATCGAGTTTTGAAAAACAAACCGGAATGACGCCGAAGCAATATCAAAAACAGCTGGAGAAGCTTCATCGGGTCTTGGTGGAGTATGAGTCGAATCGCTCGATCATCCGATCTCATTATGAGGCATCGGATGATCGTACATCCTGCTCTCGGTGTATCGTAAATCTCCATTTTCCAAAGGACTACACAAGAGGGATCACCTTTGTCGGTCTGTTTCGCCATCCCATCCCCAACCATCGCCCGATCATTGGAAAGGCGGTTGTGGGGAATACGGTCTGTATTTTGGATCGGATCCCGAAAGGTCAATATTACTTGCTTTCCTGTGCGATCGAGAAGGGTTCTTCTTTGGCAAAATATTTTGTAATGAAAGATTGCTTACGAGCGAGGGTGGATGAGGCTTTGATATTTCCTAAGGAGGATGGAAATATCTACGATCTTTATTTTCGTGGACCTCTTCCGCAAGATCCGCCGATCACCATCAATTTGCCGAAACTTTTGGCAGATGGACTCTATCCTCTTTTTAGGCAAAAAGAATGATGCGCAATCCGGAAGAATTTTTTTCGCGATGGATATGATATCATCAAATAAAAATGGAAACAGGAGGAAATATGAGAGCATTTGAAATAAAAAATGTGGTGAGTGTTTTTCAGGTAAGCGATATGGATCGTGCTTTATCTTGGTATCAAAAGTGGCTTGGTGAGCCGGATGTGATCCCGATGGAGGGAGTCGCAGAGTATGCGCTCAGTGAGAGTGCGTGGCTTCAGCTATCGGTAGAAGAAAAGGATAAGGTAGAAGGCTCCAGCATCGTGATCGGTGTGGAAGATATCCACAAATGCCATGAAGCGCTCGAAAAAGTCGGGATCGAAGTTGGGGAGATCATCGATTATGAGGTGGTCTTGGTGTTTGATATTCAGGATGTCGACGGCAATCGGATCGCTTTTGCACAGGAAGTAGAATAAGAAAGATCGCCAAGAGCAAAAATGTAAAAGGTCATCTTAATATAGAAGATCTTACGAAGGCTTGGAAATACGAAGCACGAGATAAAGTATACAAGTCAATTTAAGAAACAAGCTTGCAAAAAGCAGATCTTAAGTCTTTTTCTTATTCTTAAATGATATAAAGAAAGTAGATATAAAGATGAAAAAAAGAAAACTGTTGTATGTTCTTATACTAATGGTGCTTGGAGCGATATGCATCGCTTGCACAAAATTTGAAAGTGAAGATAACGACTGGCGGCCGATCAAAGAATTGGCTTATGATGAGATCGGCAAAGAAAATTATGTGTATATCAAGGAGAACGATGGATACGAGCCATATATGGTGCTCAGCAAAGACTACTATGGCAAAACATTATTGATGAGAAAATTCTTATTGGATGAACCGAGAACCTTTAATATATATGAAGCTAACGGATTTCATAATGCTTATTATCCGAACAGCTTGATGGATGTGTTTTTGTCCAATAAATTCTATAAGACTTTGAGTCCTAAAATGAAGGAACTCGTGTTGGAAATGGATATCGACATCACGACAGAAGAAAGCATAGCCGGCGGTCCTATATTGGAGATGGAAAATAAAACGTAAGATATTTTTACTATCCGCACACGAAGTGGATGCACCGGACTCAACATTGGAAGCTAAAGAAGGAATAAAGCAAAAATATTTTGAAGAAGCACCGAATGGATAGATACGGATCGGACGATTCAAAGATGGAAAGCCCTTTCATTATTGGCTTAGAACAGCTACCGTTTGGTATGATCATACGGTATGTGGTGTGGCGGATGACAGAGGAATTGTAGGCTCCATGCTCGTAGATTCCATTTTGGAGGTATGACCGGTTTTTTGTGTTGAAGGGGATGTTGAAGTATATAAAAAGCAAATTGAAAAGATAGGCAAAGTATATGTTATAGAATAGTTGTCATAAAATCAGAATGTATGGATCTGGATATGTTGAGAGAACAGAGGATATAGAATTTGCATTGGAATGAAAAATAGAGTTTTAATGATCGATTGGGGAACAAATAGGATGAAACAAACCATGTTTGTTCCCTAATCTGCATTGAACTTTGGGGAACAAAATGGTATAATTTTTATAAAAAAGTTCCCCAAAGGAGTGATAATAATGTCTATAACATATAATCAAATACAAGAATTACTCAGAAGTCGTGCTGATCTCCATGCCAGATTGAATTTGATGCCCTATGACGGTACACCTGAAATTAAAGAGCGTGGCGATGGGCAATATTTATATGTTAGAAAACGTGTAGCGGGTAAATTGACTTCAACATATGTAGGGATATATACCGAAGAACTTTATAACTTGTTACTCCGTAATGCTAGAGAAATACGGGAAATAAGGAAAGAACTTAGACGCATAGAAAAGAAACTTGCTGATGCAGGATACTCAGAAGATCAGCTATCTGTTGATGTTATGCATAATATTTCCTTCGCAAGAGCGAATTTGAAGGTGAATATTTACGATCAGGCCATATTGGAGGGGGTGGCTACCTCTTTTCCGCAAACGGAAGAAATCATAGATAATGGAAAAGTTTTCGGTATGACAGCAACGGATGTGCAGAAAATATTAAATCTGAAACATGCATGGGAGTTTATTTTGGATAAGGATGTCGTAGCAAGCAAATCAGACTACTACATGCTTAGTCATATTGCAAGGATCGTTAATGAAGGTTTTTTTTCAGAAGGCGGTCGTATTCGAGGTGTTCCTGTAACGATCGGAGGATCTTCCTATGTACCACCGTTACCAAATGAAGGTGATGTTAAAGATAAAATACGAGAGCTTACTGAAGAAGGTGGCGATGCAATTGATGTTGCGATCAAGCTATGCCTTTATTGTATGAAGGCTCAAATTTTTCTTGATGGTAATAAGAGGGCATCTGTTATTTTTGCTAACCATTATTTAATATCTCATGGAAGAGGTCTTTTGGTTATTCCTGAAAAAGAAGTGCCGGAATTCAAAAGTTTGCTTTTAAGGTATTATGAAGGAGAGGATATATCGGTAATTTCATATTTTATGAAAAAGAATTGTTGGAAGAAGATCGATCAGGGGAGCAACTGACGATGAGTGAATCGGGAGTATTCAGGACAGAGAAAAAGTAAATTAGAAAGACGCAGGTGACAGTCGCTTTTACATGTTTGATATGTATGTGGGGAGGAGAAGGCTATGCCTGTCAAGTGACAACCACCCATTTTAGACGGGTGGTTGTGTTTTTGTTTGCCCAGCATGGGCGTTTTCTAACGGGTGAAAGTCCCGAGTGCACGT
>JAUNKR010000089.1 GCA_030532705.1 Peptostreptococcaceae bacterium | reverse complement strand
TGGTTGTAAAATGAATCTTTATCTCTACTTTTTATTCCTTGTGAGCAGACACTACATAAGGATCTCGCATCTGAACATTTGCGAAGCCTAAGATCGATTTCTCTCGCTTTGACTTTGCATCGTCATCGGATCGATGAGAAGCATGGTTTTTATGAACCATGATCCGGTATGTCATTTTGCGTTTTGATCAATGATCGGTATGAGAACATCATTGTTTTGAATTTGGGGGATGATACCCCTCATTGATAAGATCGATCTGATCGTAAGATCGACTGTGGTTTTTTATAAAATTTGATCTCTGTTTTTGATCACGGCTGGTTTTTATAATGTTTCGCCTGTGCGTTCCAAAGTTTTGAATACACACCATTTGTATCTTCAAGAAGTCTTTCGTGAGTGCCGATCTGTACGATCTGTCCGCTATCCATTACCGCAACGACATCGCAGAAAATGCAGGACGAAAGCCGATGTGAAATATAGATCGCCGGATGATCCGAGGTGATCTCGCCGAAGTGAGTATAGATCTCATACTCCGACAAAGGATCGAGCGCAGCAGTCGGTTCATCGAGGACAAAGAATTTTCCGTTATGGTAGATCGCTCTTGCCATCGCGATTTTCTGTGCTTCTCCTCCTGAGATCTCAATCCCGCTGTCGTCAAAATCACGGTATAAAAATGCGTCGATGCCGTTTTTCTCGCAGAATTTCGAAAGTCCAGTCTTTTTCAGGCATTCCGTCACCAATTTCTCATCGATCTCTTTCGCTCCTGCCACATTCTCTCCGACTTTAAGAGAAAATAATTTGAAGTCCTGAAAGACTGCGGAAAAATATTCGACGAAACGCTCACGGTTCCAATTCGCCGTATCTTCTCCTTCGATCAATATCTTTCCGTCCGTCGGAGCATAAAGCCCGAGCAGCAGTTTGATCAATGTCGTTTTTCCCGAGCCGTTCAGCCCGACCAATGCTAATTTTTGATTGCCGTAAATTTTCAAATTGATATTTTTCAGGACCATGACTTCCGAGTTCGGATATTTGAAACGGACATTTTGAAACTCGATGGTAGGTACTTCGGCAATGTCGGGCGCATCGCGGTACTCTTTTTTGAGACTCAAATCCGAAGGCAGATCGAACGACTCCGGCCTCGCTTCGGATAAGACGGATGCACGATCCGATGGAGAGGATGTTTCTGCCAAAGGCTCGATCCTGACTTCTTTATTTGTGAACAAATGTATAAATTTTTTTCGAAGTGCGTCGGAGGAAAGAATTTTTCCAAATGCTTCCGTCCATTCTTTGATATTTGCAAACAAGAGTTCGAGCACGCCGATACACAACAAAAAATCCGTGATATCCACGCTCCCCCAAAGCGTTTTGCAGCCGACGAACAAAGCCGTAAATACCGAGATTGCACCACTTATCAAATTCCCTTTCGCTCCCGCTGACGAAAAGATTCGAGCGAACACATCATAGGTCTCGGATTTGCGTTTGCGATATTGTTCATTATAATTTTTTGCGAGTGCTTCGCTGTAAAGTCGGATGTCCTTCCCCACCTTGTAATCGAAGAGCAACTCCGAATATTGCTGAAGATATCGGTGGTTTTTTGAAAAAATATCTCTCGCCGTATCCGCAAAGATTTTCATCGTTTTTAAATCCACTTTCACGGCAAGGTAATGAAGAAGAAATATCGGCACGAGATAGGCGATATTCACTCCCCAACTCATCCATGGCTCGACATCGGACGCCGAAACAAAAAATAAATCCCATACCAGATAAATTCCTATCGCGATGCAAATCGAATTTCCAAACAGAATGGAAAAACCTTCCTGAAATGTATAAATCCCCATTGCCACCGTTTTTTCCATTTGCTTGATTGCGACAAGCTCATTTTGTACATCATCCCGCTCGGTGTCTTCGTAATCCATTTCCAAAATGGTCATCGCCTTGTTCACTTGATGCTTTTTCATAAATCGCTGATAGTGATAATTCGCTTTCCGCTGAAAAGAACCCGATAATATTGTAAGAAGGAAGTAGGCTGTCGCTATGATGACGGCGCTTGTAAAAATTTCTCCGAATTTCTTTCCTGAAAAAGTCGAAGAAAGAACCAATCGAGAGAGATAGAGCGGGAGCAGGGCGCGGGTGACATCCG